>NZ_JBNCAN010000001.1:0-281919 GCF_049808615.1 Halomonas sp. GXIMD04776
ACTGGCGCGGAACTTGACGTTGGGCATGGCACTGTCTGGGTGAATGGCGATATTCGCTATATTGCCATGCAGTTCAGTAGGTTAGAAGCATTCCTGGGGGCCGGTCTCACGGATTCAGGATCTCCTCAATGCATATGAAAAATTCTTCAGGAAGATCCTCCAGCCCTTCAGTTATAGAATCGCGAGCGTAACCGGCAATAATTACCAAGGTTTTAATCTCACTCTGCATCGCTTGCAGTTCTACTGCATGCGTTCGATAAAGCCGTGATAAACCACTATCGATATAATTAGGCGCAGCAAAATTATTTTTCGCCATCCTAGATTCCCATAAGAAAATTTTTCATCAATTAGACACACCCACAACTAACCCCATGACCTTCCTTTTTAAATCACTGAGCAGAGCGTATTCATCAGTGCGACAACAATTTCCTTATTTCGCTCAGCGCAGCGCCTTTAACCTTTTTGCAACCCAAGCTCTTTGCTAGCATCAGAGCTCGTTCCTCTCCCCGTTTCACAGCCCTTTGGACCGGAGTAAGTTCATTGTCTTTGCCCAGCAATGCCTGATCAGATAATTGCTGCCCGCTCATCACACGGTTAACCAGTGCAAGGTATTCCTGACTGAACCGATCGCGAACCCTGCCTATTTCGTCAAAAGAAGTGTGCATAATAGCCCACGTTACTTTTCTAGCAGCAAGACGGACAACGACATGGCTCCACAAATGATTACTAGGAGAGTGAGCCTTTTCACATACTTCCGCCCAAGCTTCTTCCATAGTTGGCATGCCTAAATCCTCTGGCCTTAGCTCGCATAAAACAGCGAATTCTGCAGGTTGTGGCGGCCAAGCGTCCTTACCTTCTCTAACAAAATCTTTAAGCCTCTCCTTACAACGGCAATAGCCAATATTTAGCTGCATGACATTTAAATGTGCCAATTCAGCAAGCCACACCCCCTGCTCATCAAACAAACCCCATTGACTAACAAACTTATTACCGTAGAGGTTCTTAAGGGCGTCGAATAGTGCATCAATGTCGCTTTCATTCACTCCTTGCGCATTGACACTAAATTCGGATTCAGCTTTCCAGTTATGAATATCTCCGGCTTCGTTCTCGCGCTTCGGCAGCTGAGACACGACGTGATGAAGATTTTCCATAGTAACTTTCATCGCCATCTTTCCCCCAAGGTCTCGAGGACCTCTCCTCAGTTCCTTTCCGAGACGTTTGGTTTTCATAAACCCAACGTGCTAACCGGTCATGCCAGCCCTGTTCAGTGAACTTCCGATCTGTTTCCGAATAAAATCCAATAAAGTCAGCTACCTCAGCTTGGCTAGGGTAAATATGATCAGGCATGCCTCTCCGTTTACATGCGAACCTGAAGACATCGTTATCGGGTTCCCATGCATAGGTCATTCGGTACTGCTTAGGATGCCTCTCGCTCTGTTCATCTACGTATGTGTGTGAGTTAGTGACGGTTAAGGACGGTTCGGGTGCAGATCTTGCACCCCGTTCCACCGTAATCTGCGCCCCGTGGCAGTGGCGGGGTGCAGTATTTGCCCCCCGTGACAGACGGGGTGCAGATTTCGCATCCCGTTGCTCCTCACTGCTCGCTTTCTTTTCAGAATCGACAACGCCTTGATTAGAACCAACATCCATTCTGAGGTCATATACCACTGGCCTACGATCAGCGCGGTCAATAATTGCCGCTGCCACCCTCTGATTCCCTTTCTTTATTACACCCAACTCCTTTAGTAACTTAATTTTTTCTTGAACAGTTCGACGCTTAAGGCCTGTATATTTAGATAACAGCTCGATGCTTGGAAAAGCGTAGCGACCTATTTCGTCGGCATGATTAGCCAAGCCAATGAGTACATGACGCGCACCGGGGTCTTTCACAATTTGCTGATGTAGAGCCCAGGCTATTGCTTGCACGCTCATCAGCTTTCCAAGCCCAACGCATCCTTTACCTGAAGAGTCCGAAAGTAGACTCGACGCCCTACCTTTACCATTGTCGGCTTCAGCTTTCTCGACACCTCAGTATCGCTATATAAAGAGACACGCACGCCATCTGGAGAGCGATCGAGCAGGTCCGCTAGGTCAGATATGCTCATTAGAAGGCCGAATCGGCCAATAAGGTAATCATCTACAGTCATAGCTAGCACCATCAATCGAACGTTGACGGAATTTATACTAGCTAATTTAAGATAAAGCTCAACCATGCCAAATTTTGAGGTCAATCAATATAATACACATTGATCATCAATATATATCACTTTGATCATCTGACTTACACAAAAACTCCAAAATCTAAATTATCTCAAAGCCTTGTAAGTTAACAAAAATACACAATATTTTTTAACACGGCCGCCTACAGGCTCAGATAAGCGGCTCACAATAAGAATAATAAGAACACTATTCTTATTATTATAATCCTTCTAGGCCCCACCATCTCGCTCAGGCTAACTCTTGCAGGCACCCCTGGCTTTCTCTTACGGCATGCCCAGGCGACTATTTCGTATTGAGCATTTAATACAATACAGAATACGGTACGAAATATGATACAGAATATGATATGAAGCATGCCCGCCACACATCGCTGGCATAACATGGGTTAGCTTTGGGCAGGAGATGAAGGGAGATTGGCTATTCAGTGGTAGTAATAGTAATAACATTACTATTACTACCACAGCTTTACATCCGAGATGGTTTGGCTAGTAGCTTTGAATTCGGTCTAGCTTCGAGACAAGATCTTCTGCCCGCAAATGCGTATACCGTCGCAGCATCTGCATGGACTTATGACCACTGATCGCAGCGACCTCCTGGTCAGACAGCCCGGCCTCTACCAGCCGGCTAACGGCTTCATGGCGTAGATCGTGAAAGCGGAAGTCATCAAGCCCAGCCTTCTTCTTCGCCTGGTTCCAGAGCTTGGTATAGGCGTAGGGGCCACGCTTGCCGCCTCGGCCAGGCTCACCGAAGAACACCAGGTCACAGTCGAGCGGCCGCACCGGGTTATTCAGCGCCTGCTTGAACACTTCGGTGGCGGCCTGGGTCAGCGGCACCAGGCGGGCTTCATTGTTCTTGGTGTCGGTGAGGCGCACCACGCGGCGTTTCACGTCAA
This sequence comes from Halomonas sp. GXIMD04776, assembly GCF_049808615.1. NCBI lineage: Bacteria > Pseudomonadati > Pseudomonadota > Gammaproteobacteria > Oceanospirillales > Halomonadaceae > Halomonas > Halomonas sp. GXIMD04776. Next base: position 3,113 of record NZ_JBNCAN010000001.1, read on the forward strand.
CCTGCGAACGGGTGAGGGTTAGGATCTCCGACGAGCGCATGCCCGTCTCCAGAGCGATTCTGGCGATCCAGGCCAGCATGGGATTGCTGTGCTGACGAAGTACGGTAAACAGGCGCTTTTCTTCGTCGGGGCTCAGGCGCCGGTCGCGTCCCTCCCCAGGGCTGGGCTTGCGAATGTTCTGAACGGGATTGTAAGTCAGGCCCAAGCCCCATTCCTGGATAGCCACGGTGTAGAGGTGGCCAAGCAGGGCGAGTTCCAGGCGCACGGTATTGGGACTAATGGGCTGGCCCCGGTGCCCCAGGCTGTTCAGCCGCGTATCGCGGTAGTTGGCGATCAGTTCCGGCGTCAGAGCCGCGAGGGAGTACTTACCCAAGTGCTCGATGAGCGTAGTGGCTTTGTGGCGTTCGCTTTTCTGGGTGCTGGGCTTCTTGGTGGGAGTAATATCGGCCAGGTAACGCTTGAGCGCCGCTTCCAAAGACATGCGTTCGGAGGCACTACGCTGGATATAGACACCACGCACCATTTCATCTTCGGTGCGGCGGCTCCAGTCCTGAGCGTCACGTTTGGTACGAAAGGTCTTGGCGGTGGTGGGCCAGCCGGTCTTGCGGATGACGGCTTTCCAGCTACCAGAGGGGGTCTTGACGATGGTGGCCATGAAAATCTCCAGGGGGCTGAAGGATCGGCACTGTACCGAAACTGTACCCTTGGAACATGGGACTCACCAGAGGAAATTACTAAGCGCTTGATTTTAATGGTGGGCCCAGCAGGACTCGAACCTGCGACCAAGGGATTATGAGTCCCCTGCTCTAACCAACTGAGCTATAGGCCCTTATGATGGTCGCGTATGATAGCGAATGGCGATGGATGAGACCAGAGGCGTTTTCCCATTGTCCAATCATCTGTTACTAACGACCACGGAGTGCCCGCATCGATGCGCTTTCATCCTGTGTTGCAATCTCAAACACGTAGCCTCACCGCCCTGATCGCGAGCATGGCGCTGTTTACGGCACTGCCCGCTCACGCGGATTGGCAGCTCGCACCGGAACAATCCAGCGTGCAAGCGACGATCGTCGAGATCACGCCTAACGGCCCGGTGCCGCATAATCACGCGGTACGCCAATTACAGGGCAATGTGAGTAAAGATGGCACCTTGACGCTACCGCTGCGCCTACGCCAGACCGATATCATGGACCGCCTGGGCAAGTTGCCGCCTTGGCTTTCAGGGGTAGCGGATACCACGCTTGCCACGGTAGTCACTCAGTTGCCGCCGGAGCGGCTCGACGCACTGGCCGTGGGGGAATCCATGACCGAGACCCTGATGCTCGGCGTACAAGCGGACGGTCAAAATCGTCAGGAACCTCTCAAGGCGCGATTTACCCGTGAAAGCGACGACACCATTCGCGTGCGCAACGCCGAGCGGGTCGCCCTGGATGGGCGCGAGCTGATGAACAACCAGACCGTGCGCTCGATTCTTCTGTTGCTCGGCTATGAAGAGATCGGCGACGAGGTACCGGTGGAACTCGATGCCACCCTCGTCGATCGCTGAGGCCATGACACCTCTACCCGACGGTTGCAGTGCGCTGGATGATCGCTGGCCTTGGCGCGAGCCGTTGGCAATGGCTCAGTGGATGGCGCTGCACTTCGATCGACAGCGCTTGGCGGAGGAGGATTTTGCCACCCATGGCATCGGTGCGCCTTCCTCCGTTCAGCGGGCCGCTCCCAAACGCCGGGCAGAATTCCTCGCCGGGCGGCTGTGCGTTAGGGAAGCGTCCCGACGACTGACCGGCTCGCCCTGCGTACCGGGCATCACGGAGAGCAAGGCGCCGCGATGGCCCCAGGGTCTGGCCGGGTCGATCACCCACAGCGGCACCCTGGCCGCGGCTCTTGTGGCTCCAACCAGTCATTACCGAGGCATCGGGCTGGATGCGGAAGCCATCATGAGCCTCCAGCGCGGCGAGCGTCTGGCTCCGCAAATACTGACCCCCAATGAACGTAAGTGGCTGACCTCGTTGCCCGTCGAGCAGCGCGGCGCATTCGTCACTCAGGTGTTTTCCCTCAAGGAGAGCCTGTTCAAGGCACTGTTCCCGCTGGTGGGCGCACGATTCTATTTTCAGGACGCCGAATTGATCGATTGGTGCAATGAGTCGCAACAGGCACGCCTTATGTTGCTCAAGACGCTCTCCCCTGCCTGGCCCGCCGGCACTCGGCTACAGGGCCAATACGCATGTTATGAAGCATATATGCTGAGTCTGGTAGCTCTGCCCGCAGCGCAAGAAAACAGAGACACAATCAGGCAATAAAAAATACCAATTATTACTTAAGACTCCTTCAATTCCGCCGATAGCTCCTGAGTGTTGGCGCTGACTCCCTTTATGTGTGGCGCCGGCTTTGTCCGCCTTTACATTCAGGTAGTGCCGATGTCTTCCTTGATCGATTACACCCTTGCCAGCCAGTGGAACGGCGGCTACATCCTCGAACTGTTTGTCACTAACGACGGCCCCCGTACCCTGCACGACTATCAGATAGCGTTCGATTTGGAAGGCGTCATCAGCGATATCTGGAATGCCGATATTGTCTCTAAAACGCAGGCGGGCTATGTCATTGCCGATGATGACGACAAGAACGATCTCACTCCCGGGGAGACGGTACGCCTCAAGTTCAAGGTACTCAGCGACAGCGGCGAGTTGCCCTTCGCCTTCAAGGTCAATGGTCAGCAGGCCGAGCTTAGCGACGGGGCACAGGCGCTGCGCGAGGCGCAGATGCCCGAAAAAATGCTGCTGGGCGACGACTACCCCTTCGTCGACAACGCCATCACCGTGGGTCCAGACATCGATGCCGACATTCTCAACGCCTTGATCTACCTGGCACCGGAGAATGCCAGCATTCATCTGGCCGCCGGCGAGTATCACTTTGACGATGCCATCCGCATTACCCGCTCGGATGTATCGCTGACCGGTGCCGGCTCCGACAAGACGCACGTCACCTTCAGCAAACAGGCGCTAGCCACGAATCCTGCCCACGGCATTATCGCCGAGGGTACCCAGGCCAGTGCCGCCGGACATCTACGGAGCAGTGTGGACGAGCACGACAAGGTGCTTACCCTGACCTCGGACCATGGTCTCGGTGTTGGCGACACGATCCGTTTGTGGCAGGACAACACCTCCGACTACCTCGATGCCATCGGCGATACCCACTGGCGCAACATGGAGGCTCCGTTGCGCACCAGCATGGCCCAGGTGGTAAGCGTCAAGGGCGACAGCGTGACCCTTGATCGTGGCGTGCACTTCGATTTCGCGGCCGGCGACACCCGGGTCGAACGCCTCGAAGCGCTGGAAAACGTGACCCTGGGTGGCTTCTCGGTAAACTATACTCTCGACAACATCTACGGCACCCCGGACAGCGGCAACTTCAGCAACGTCATTCCCGAGCTGGATAGCTACCATGCCGTCGAATTCAACGGCACGGTAGACGGCCGCCTCTATGACATCCAGGTCGTCAATGGCCCCTCCACTGCCTTCGAGCTAGCGCTCTCGCTCGACCTCGAGGCGCATGACCTCATCGCCCAAGGCGCCTTCAACAAGGGGGGTGGCGGCAATGGCTATGCCTACGAACTGCGCGAGAGTTTCGACGGCACCTTCACCGACCTGAGCGATTCCGGCATGCGCCACAGCTTGGTTTTCGCCTCCTGGCACTCCTCGGTCGGCAATAGCGTCAACATCAATCACACCGACCGGGATATCAACTTCCACGGTGGCCAAGATCATGACAACAGCGTGCATGTCGAAAGGTCGATTCGTGAGGCGGCCACCGACGTCAAGTCGCCCACCCTGTGGATCAATGATGGCGGCGAGTTCTTCGGGGCACCCACCGATGCCGAGGCGAACGAAGTTCGCTTCGATTATGTGATCGGCTCACGGCGCGACGATGTGATTCAAGGCACGGACAATGGCGTCTACCTGGACGGCGCGGAAGGTCACGATAGCCTGACCGGCGGCAAGGGCAATGATCTCTTGCGCGGAGGCGAAGGATGGGGCAATGATTTTATCGACGGCGGCGAGGGGTTTGATACGGTGTTGTTCGATCATCCCTTCCTCGAAAGCAACGTACATTATGACAATGACCGTCTGGTCGTCGAAGGCATCGGCCGCGACACGCTGATCGATGTCGAGCAGGCCATCTTCAGCGATGGCATCGTCCTGGATATTGCCACCGGCATCGCCACCCAAGGCGAGCGCCCCACCATCCCCGGCGCCGATCAGGTGCTCGCAGATGCTCACAATGCCCTGCCCGAGCTGGTCGCCACTCCGGAGCCGGTTCGCTGTTCGGCAGCACTAAGTAGCGTGAGTCGCTGGAGCAGTGGTTATGTGTTGGCCGTCGAAATTACCAATCAACTCGAGGAGACTCTCGAGCGCCCACTGGTGGAGTTCACCCTGGCGGCGGACATCACCCGGTTTTATGGCGCGACGCTTGTAGCGCGCCAGGGTGATGTGTATCGCATTGCGCTAGACGATAGCGCCGAGTTCGGCGTGGGCGCCACTCAGCGCTTTTCCTTCAAGGCCTACGCGCCTGAAAGCGCCCTGCCGGAGGGGTTGACCCTCGCGGGGCAGACGGTGGACATGGATCTCTCGGGGCTCTACGCCGGTAGCGCCCCCGATGTCGCGTCGCTACTCAGCGTGGAGAGCAGCATCAAGAAGGCCTGGAACGGTGGCCATATCGCCGAGGTGGTGGTTACGAACGTCTCGGAATCGCAGATCGACGATGTCGCCATCAGCTTCGACCTGCCGGGTCGCATCGACACACTGTGGAATGCCAAGGCCCAATATGACGCTGGTCGCTACAGCCTTCAGGATGACGCCGATACGACCCTGGCGCCGGGGGAGAGTTGGCGCTTCAGTTACAAACGCTACGACACGGAACAGACGCTACCCAACAATGTACTGGCCAGCGGTTCGCGAGAAGCCATCGAGAATGATGTCGTATTGGCCCTGGAACCCAGCAACGATCTCTTGCTGGGTCACGATGGCGACGAATCCCTGTACGGCCTGAGCGGCGATGACAAGCTATATGGGCGCGGCGGCAACGACTATCTGGAAGGCGGTCTGGGGGCCGACTATCTCAAGGGTGGTGCCGGCGCCGATATCTTCGCCTTCACGTCGACTTTCGAGTCCAGTCCTCTGGCCATCGATACGATTGGCGACTTCCGTCACAGCCAAGACGACCTGATCGATTGTTCGGCCATCGATGCCAATCTCGCCCTCAAAGGCAATCAGGCCTTTGTCTGGCTCGGCGATGAAGGGTTCAGTGGTGACGGCGGTGAATTACGCTTCGCCAACGGCACGCTCAGCGGCGACGTCAACGGTGACGGCATTGCCGATCTATCGGTCCAATTCGTGGGTGTCGATACCTTGCAGATCAATGACTTTCTGCTCTAGCGGTTGAAATCCGCGCAATCTCCACCAATAGTTAAAGAGGGAAGTGAAGCGGCAGATCGTCATTGCCGAATACCCCATAACTAAAATGGATTTTATAAGGAGCGACATCATGACCTTGCGCACACCGCTTAATCACGCGCTCACAACGGCTCTCATCGCAGGGGGACTCACGTTTGGTGGAACCGCACTTGCACAACCTCAGGGGCTCTACTCCGCCGATGAACTGACCGACGCCGAGGTATTCACCAGCCAAAATGCCGACAAACCCGTCGGTGAGGTAGAAGACGTCCTGCTCGATGAAAACATGCAGGTGCATTCACTGGTCATCGATACCAGCGAGTTTCTCGACTTTGGTCAGAAGCAACACATCGTCGAAACCGGCAAGTTCACCGTCGAGACCATGAACGGCGACGACAAGGACGAGGTGGAGTACAAGGTCACCGTCGAAATGACCGAGGACGAGATCGCGCAACAACCCGAATACACCGATGACTGGTGGGCCGACACTCAGAAAAAGGCCGTGGATGCCTGGGAAGAGACCAAGAAGACCGCGGCCAGCGCTTGGGAAAGCACCAAGGCGGCCACGGCTAACGTACTCAATAGCGCCGGCGATGCATTGAGCGAAGCCGGTAACGAAACCGAGCAGGCGGCCGAGAACGCTGCAAACGAAACCGAGCAGGCGGCGGAATCTGCCGGCAACAAGGCTGAGCAGGCGGGTGACGAGGTCGTCAATGAGACTCAGCAGGCGACCGACGCCGCCGGTGACAAGGCCGAGCAAGCCGGTGAGGAAATCGATCAGGAAACCAACAACTGATTCGATTTCATCGCGTTTCCTCTCTCATGCCCGGTCCTCGACCGGGCATTTTTGATTCCGGCTAGCGCTCTTGCCTAGCGCAATCTCACGCCAGCGGGACGTCTTCGGCCCTGGCCTGCCCCGTTTGCACCTGCCACTGCATAGCATAGTAGCCCTGGTTATCCAGCAACTGGGCATGGGTACCCCGCTCCACGACCCGCCCCTGATGAATCACGGCAATTTGATCGGCATGCACGATGGTGGACAGCCGGTGGGCGATCATGATCACCGTGCGATCGTGGGCGATGCGCCGCAGAGAGCGCTGTATGGCCGCTTCGGTCTCGTTGTCCACGGCGCTGGTGGCCTCGTCCAGCACCAGGATGGGGGAGTTCTTGAGCAGCGCCCGGGCCAGGGACAAGCGCTGACGCTGGCCGCCGGAAAGCCTTACCCCGCGCTCGCCCACCGGCGTGTCGAGCCCCAGCGGCAAGGTGCGAATGAACTCCCAGGCCTCGGCGGTACGCGCCGCCTCGATAATCTCTTCCGGGGTCGCCTCGGGTCGGGCGTAGGCGATGTTGTCGCGGATCGAGCCCTCGAACAGGTAGACATCCTGGCTGACCAGGCCGATGGCACGCCGCAGGGATGCGAGGCTGACCGCGTCGATGGGCTGTCCATCGATCCGCACCTGGCCCTGGTCGGGATCGTAGAAGCGCAGCAGCAGCTTGATCAGCGTCGACTTGCCCGACCCCGTGGCGCCCACCAGGGCCAGGGTATGCCCCGCAGGCACCTGCAGGTCGATCGCCTCGACGCCACCGCCGGTGTCGGCATAGCGGAAACCAATGCCTTCGAAGGTGACCTCGCCGCGCACGGGGTCGGTCAGGGGTGTGTCGCTCTCGTCCTTGACCCGGATGGGCACGCCGAGCAGATCGAGGATGCGGCGCGTGCTGGCCATGGCGCGTTCGAACAGGTCGATGACCTGGGCCAGGCCGGTCAGCGGCCACAACAGGCGCTGGGTCAGGAACACCAGCACCCCGTAGGCCCCCACGTTCAGATCACCCTGCAAGGCCTGCATGCCGCCCACCGTGAAAGTTGCCAGGAAGCCGGCCAGAATGGCCATGCGAATCACCGGAATGAAGGCCGAACTGATGCGGATCGCCCGGCGATTGGCTTCGACATACGCCTCGCTGGCATGGCGCAGCCGCTCGGCCTCGCGGGCTTCCGCGGTGAAGCTCTTGATGGTGGCGATGCCACTCAGGTTGTTGGAGAGCCGACTGGAAAGCTCCCCCACCCGCTCGCGCACCGCGTTGTAGAGTGGCCCGGCCTTGCGCTGGAAATAGAAGGCGCCCCAGATGATCAGCGGAATCGGGGTGAAGGCCAGCAGGGCGATCAGCGGCGAGATCACGAAGAACACCGCCCCTACCGCGACCACCGTCACGCCGACCTGGATCATCGCGTTGGCGCCGCCATCCAGGAAACGCTCGAGCTGGTTGACGTCGTCGTTCATGGTCGCCACCAGTTGGCCCGAGCTGCGCGATTCGAAGAAGCCCATGTCCAGGCGCTGCACGTGCTCGTAGGCGTCCTGGCGCAGGTCGGCCTGCAACCGCTGGGCCAGGTTGCGCCAGAGGATCTGATAGAGATACTCGAACAGCGACTCGCCGGCCCAGATGAAGAAGGTCAGCACCCCCAGCGCCAGGATCTGCTCCCGGGCCGAGGTGAAGCCCAGGGCCGCAACGAAACTCTCTTCCTGGTTGACCACCACGTCGATGGCCACCCCGATCAAAATCTCCGGGGCGATATCGAACAGCTTGTTGATGATGGAACAGATCGTTGCCGCGATGATCCGGGGTCGATAGCCCCGGGCATAGCGCAACAAGCGTCCCAAGGCCTGGAAACTGGTGGTAGTCATCGGCGAGGCCCTGTATCGGAAAGCACTCAAGGATAGCGGAAACCTTCACGATGCCCAACACGACAGCCCGCCGATGCCTGCTGTAAGCTGGCCTACTTTCATCCATCGTCATTGGAGGGCCTTCATGAAGATCACCCGACTCAAAACCTGGCAGGTACCGCCGCGCTGGCTGTTCCTGAAGATCGAGACCGACAGCGGCTGCTATGGCTGGGGCGAGCCGGTCATCGAGGGGCGCGCCAATACCGTCGAGGCCGCGGTGCACGAACTGGCGGATTACCTGGTCGGCCAGGACCCGCACCGCATCGAACACCTGTGGAATACCCTGTATCGCGCTGGCTTTTATCGCGGCGGCCCGATCCTGATGTCCGCCATCGCCGGTATCGACCAGGCCCTGTGGGATCTCAAGGGCCGCGATCTCGGTGTGCCCGTGCACCAGCTGCTGGGCGGCGCGGTACGGGACAGGATGCGCATGTATGCCTGGACCGGCGGCGATCGCCCCTCTGATGTGGGCGCCGGCGCCAAGGCGCTGGTCGATCAGGGCTTCACCGCCTTCAAGATGAACGGCACTCCGGAGCTTGCCATCGTCGACTCCCACAAGAAAGTCGACGAAGCCGTGGCCCGGGTCGCCGAGGCCCGCGAGGCGGTGGGCCCGGATGTCGGTATCGGCATCGATTTTCACGGCCGTGTGCACCGCCCCATGGCCAAGGCGTTGCTTCGCGAGCTCGAGCCCTTCCACCCGATGTTCGTCGAGGAACCGGTGGCCCCGGAACACTTACCCTGCCTCAAGCAGATCGCCGGCGGCCTGGGCTACCCGATCGCCACCGGCGAACGCCTGCACACACGCTTTCAGTTCCGCGACCTGCTCGCCGAAGGCATGGTCGACGTCATCCAGCCCGATCTCTCTCATTGCGGCGGCATCAGCGAGGGATTGAAGATCGCCACCCTGGCCTCGGCCCATGATGTCGCCCTGGCACCCCACTGCCCGCTCGGCCCGCTGACCCTGGCCGCGTCGCTGCAATTGGATGCGGTGTGTCACAACGCCTTCATCCAGGAGCAGAGCATGGGTATTCACTACAATCAGGACAACGACGTGCTCGACTATCTGGTCGACAAGTCGGCGCTGGCCATCGAGAAAGGCTTCTGCGCCATTCCCCAGGGGCCGGGGCTCGGCGTGGAGATCGACGAGGCGTTTGTGGAGGAGCGTGCCCAGGTCGGGCATCGCTGGCGCAATCCGGTTTGGACGCATGAAGACGGCTCTATCGCCGAATGGTAAGTCACGATCTGCTACGTGTCGGCCATACATCGTTAAATTTGGGCTCAGAATGCTCATTTACTAAAGTAAACTCCGCCTCTTCGCCCGAATTTGCCTTGTCTGGCTCTAACTCGCGAGATCGTGAGTGGGTAAAGTTTCTAAAGGAGTAGGCAAACCATGGCATTTTCATTTGAAACGCTGCAGTTTCCGGATCTAAAAGGCGCGAGCGTCTTCATCACCGGGGGTGGCTCGGGCATCGGCGCCGCCCTGACCGAGGGCTTCCTCTCCCAGAGGGCGCGGGTGGCCTTCGTGGGCCTCTCGGACGCCACGCCCTTCTGCGACGAGATGGAGCAGAAGCACGGCATTCGCCCGCTGTTCATCCGCTGCGACATTCGTGACATCGAGGCACTGCGTACGGCCATCGACCAGGCCCGCAAGGCTCACGGCCCGATTCAGGTGCTGGTCAACAACGCCGCCCGGGATACTCGCCACACGCTGGACGAGTGGGGTGTCGAGGAGTGGGACGACTCCATCGCCACCAACCTGCGCCCGCAATTCTTCAGCGCTCAGGCGGTATCCCAGGGCATGCGCGAACTCGGGGGTGGCGCCATCATCAACCTGTCCTCGAACTCCTATCTGCTCGGCAATGCCGGCTATCCTGCTTATGTCACCGCCAAGGCCGGCATCATGGGCATGACCAGGGCCCTGGCCCGGGAGCTTGGGCCTGACAACATCCGCGTCAATTGCCTGATCCCCGGCTGGGTGATGACCGACCGCCAGCGCGAGCTGTGGGTCAACGACAAGGATCTGCAGGAGTGCCTGGATCAGCAGTGCCTGAAGGAAACCATAGCGGTGGAAGACATGATCGGCCCCTGTCTCTTTCTGGCCTCCCAGGCATCCAGGATGATGACCGGCCAGGAGCTGGTCATCGATGGAGGCCGGGCGTGAGTATCTATGAGGCCAAACAAGCCCTGGCCTGCGGCTGCGAACTAGGCGAAGGACCGCAGTGGCATGCCGCCAGCGGGCGGCTCTACTGGTGCGATATCTTGAGCGGGCGACTGCACTGGCTGGCGCCGGAAAGCGGCGAGCATGGCCACACTGACTTCGGCTACTGCATTTCCCTTGCCGCGCAGATGGCGGATGGTGATGTGCTGGTGGTGGGTGAAACCGCCCTCGAGCGTTTCGATCCAGCTTCCGGGAGGCGCGAGCACCTATTCGACTTCGAGGCGGATAATCCCATCACCCGCTCCAACGATGGTCGCATCGATCGTCACGGCAGCCTGTGGCTTTCCAGCATGGGCAAGGCGGCGGAAGCCGGGGCCGGCAGCCTGTATCGCCTACATCTCGGTGAACTGGTCAAGCTGCGCACGGGCCTGACCATCCCCAATGCGCTCTGCTTTTCGCCCCAGGCTGACTGCGCCTATTTCGCCGATACGGCATTCGGAATCGTCTACCGCTGGGCGCTGGACAGCGAAGGCTGGCCCCAGGGCGAGCCGGCGCCCTGGGCCGACTTTTCCGAAAAGGATGGCAACCCGGATGGCGCGGTCATCGATAGGGAAGGCGCGATGTGGCTGGCACTGTGGGGGGCCGGCAAGGTCGTGCGCCTGGCGGGGGACGCCAGCATCATCGACGAGATCAGTCTGCCGACCGCCCAGCCTTCCTGCCCTGCCTTTGGCGGCGAGCATCTGGATCGGCTCTATATCACCACTGCCCGGGAAGGCATGGACACCACCCAACGCGAACGAGAACCCATGGCCGGCGATCTATTCATGTTGGAGCTCAAGATCCCTGGACTGGTCGAACCGCCACTGCGCTTGAGCTGAATGTTCAAGTCCACCAAGAAAACAGAAAGGGTAAGCCGAACAGCCGACTTACCCTTTCACGTTGTGACAAATTAGTGGCAATAAAGCGTCAGTATCTCAACCGAATTTTTCGTTCTCGCCCATATCCGGCGTCTTCTCCGTCATGTTGGCCTTGGCGATCTCGTAAAGCTGGAAGGTCTTGCTTTCCTTGGCCTTCCAGTGCTCACCCATTTGAATCTTGATTTCCATGAGAGCGACGTCCGGGTCTTCCTTGCCTTGCGGAAACCAGGCGCCCACGAACGGATTCCAGTACTTGTCGATCAATTCCCGATTATCGGTCAGGTTGGCCGTACCGGAGAGCGACACGTAGATCCCCTCTTCCTGATCGGAGAAACTCAAGCAGACAGCGCTGTCTGTCTTCGCTTCAATGACCTTTTCGGCACTACGCTTGGTAAAGAACCACAGCGTGCCGTCGTATTCATCCTGCACCAAATGCATCGGTCTGGCCCGGGGCATATCGCCATCCTCGGTCACCAGCATGCCAACTTTGATGTCTTTGATCATGTTCCATATCTTTTGCTTATGCTCAGGACTGGACATAGCAACCAAACTCCTTGTCTGATTCGAATAACGACATTCACCCTAACAAAGCCTCTGCGAGCTTCGCAAACACACCCGCAGTTGCCAAGAATCATGTAATTTCAAGATAGTAACGAATCTTCCGGGCGTCGAGTGTCGAATAGTGGCCTGAAGTCTCGCCACGACTTTGCTCCGAGATAAATCGCTTTGCCGCGACTGCGTATACCATGAACCGCTACTCATCCTCGATCCTCGATCCACGACCCAGGAAAAACCATGTTCGGCTGGTTATCACAACATTCGGAGATTTTGGGAATTTTCACCGGCCTCGCCTCGATCATCATCTGGCTGGGTTTCTCTCAAGCGCTTTTCATGGAAATGCGTCGACGCCGGCACCCGCGCTTGCTCATCAACAGCGGCAAGAAAAAGAATACCGAGGCGCTCTGTATCATCAGCAACATGAGCGACGAACCGGTGTTCATCGAATACGTCATCGCCGAACTCGATACTTCCCAGGGCGTTATCATTCAGGATGTAACCAGCTACGAGACCGATACATCGGATAATTCGTCAGAAGAAACCGCGAGCAGTAGCGGCGCTCCAGACCTGGACCCGCAAAACAGCCACCAAGGCCCGCTCGATGCGGATGATTTCATTCATATCGGCACCTTCGATCGACTGATCAAGCGACTGGCGCGCGGTGCCGGTATTGAAATGCAGGGCCACCGGCCTCAAGGCGATATACATTTTCGCAGCCTAACCATTCGCCTCATCGCCCTCTACGGTCCAGAGGATCTGCCGATCGCCGCCGAACGACGCATCAAGCTTATTCACAAGACCGATTACTGCGCCCTCAATCCTTTATCCCCCGACACACACCAATTCATCAAGCGCTGGCAACGTTATCGTGTGCGCCGATGGATCAAGCAGATCAATGATCGGAACCTCTCTTCCCCGACCTGGCGTGATGTCGACACGCGCCAAAGCAAAAAGGCCAACGAATCCGACGCGTCCACCGGCTAACCTTTTGGATCATTCATCGACTGGTGCCTGTAAGGTTTCAATCCATTGCCCGACGAATTATCAGGACGCATTGAAGGGTCCCGAGGCAGAAATCGATAGGTATGCCTGGAGGATGGAATGCCTCAACGTGGTGATCGCATCGAGATGCGAACCACAATAAAAAACCGTTACTTATGAGGTGTCCCATGAAGATCGCAATATTGACCGCTTCTCTACTCGCGTCACTCCTGTTGACCGGCTCGGCCTTGGCCATGGACTCGGTCGCCATCCAACAGAAGATGGCCGAGATCAGCCAGCAGACGGAACAGGCCACCAAGTCCGGAACGTCTCGCGTCGAAGCGCTGGAACAGCAGGTCGCGGAACTGGAAGAACTGATCCGGATGATGGCCGAGGAAGAACAGGGATAAGCGCTGGCATCCCCCTCCCCACGCAAAAAGGCCTGCTCGAGCAGGCCTTTTCCATGATAGCCGCGACATCACTTGAAGTTGCGTTTTACCAGCTTCTGCAGCTCGCCGATGATGCCGCTGCGAAAGCTCAGCACGCAGAGCACGAAGATCGCCCCGAGAATCACGCTGACCCAGTCGCCAAGCGGCGATTGCGACAGCTGATGCTGCAGGCCGATCACCAGACTGGCCCCCACCAACGGCCCGAGCAGCGTGCCGACACCGCCCAGCAACGTCATCAGGATCACCTCCCCGGACATGTGCCAGTGCGCATCCCCCAGAGAGGCCAGTTGGAAGACCAGGGTCTTGGTCGCACCGGCCAACCCGGCAAGCCCTGCCGAAATCACGAAGGCCACCAGCTTGTAGGTGTCGGTGTCGTAGCCCAGTGAAACCGCCCGGGGCTCGTTCTCGCGGATCGCCTTGAGCACCTGGCCGAAGGGAGAATGCACGGTGCGCTGGATCAGGGCAAAGCCCAGCACGAAGACAGCGAACACGAAGTAGTACAGCGCCAGGTTGCTCTGCAGGCTGAACAGCCCGAACAGCTTGCCGCGAGGCACGCCGTGCAGACCATCCTCGCCCCCGGTGAACGGCGCCTGAATGAAAAAGAAGAACATCATCTGCGCCAGGGCCAACGTGATCATGGCGAAGTAGATACCCTGGCGGCGAATCGCCAGAATGCCGAACAGCATGCCCAATACCGCCGAACCCAGTGTGCCTATCAGGATACCCAGCTCCGGGGTCAGCCCCGGATAGGTCGAAAGCAGGAACCCCGTGATGTAGGCGCCGGTGGCCAGGAACGCGGCATGACCGAAGGAGAGAAGCCCCGCAAAGCCGAGCAGCAGGTTGAAGGCACTGGCAAACAGCGCGAAACAGAGAATCTTCATTAAAAACACGGGATAGGCGACGAAAGGCGCCACCAGCCCCAGCACGATCAATCCGACATACAGCAGGCCCAGGCGGCGCCGGGCCGAACGCTGCCTTGCCGCGGTCACCCTGGGGGAATCACTCATGGCCATGGTCATGCCTCCTTGCCGAACAGGCCTGCGGGGCGCAGCAGCAATACCACGATCATCACCAGGAAGATCACGGTATTGGCGGCCTCGGGATAGAACACCTTGGTCAGCCCCTCGATCAGCCCCATCGCCAGGCCGGTCAGAATCGCCCCCAGGATCGAGCCCATGCCGCCGATCACTACCACGGCGAAGACCACGATCAGAAGACTCGAGCCCATGGTCGGCGAGACCGGATAGATCGGCGCCGCCAGCACCCCGGCGAAGGCCGCCAGCGCCACCCCGAAGCCGTAGGTCAGGGTCACCAGCAAGGGCACGTTGACCCCAAAGGCCTGCATCAATTTGGGGTTTTCCGTGCCGGCGCGCAGATAGGCACCCAGCCGGGTACGCTCGATCATGAACCAGGTAAAAAGACACACCACGAGCGCCGCCACCAGCACCCAGGCCCGATAGGTAGGCAGGAACATGAAGCCCAGGTTGAAGCCACCGGCCAGTGCCGGAGGCACCGGGTAACTGCTGCCCGAGACGCCAAACAGATTGACCAGCGTCCCCTCGAAGATCAGCGCCAGCCCGAAGGTCAGCAGCAACCCATAGAGATGATCGATATGCTGAATGCGTCGCAGCAGAAAGCGCTCTATCAGGATGCCCAACGCCCCGACCACCAGGGGCACTATCAATAGCGCCAGCCAATAATCCAGCCCCAGGTACTCGAGCCCCAGCAGCGCGGCGAAAGCGCCCAGCATGTACTGGGCACCATGGGCAAAGTTGATGACCTTGAGCAGGCCGAAGATCACCGCCAGCCCCAGGCTCAACAGGGCATAGAAGGCCCCATTGATCAGCCCCAGCAGCAGTTGCCCGAACAGCACCATCAGCGGGATGCCGAAAATCGTCGTCATGGTGTCATACCCTCAGCGACGGGTTTATCTCACCCCTTGACCAGCGAACACTGACTCTCGGACAAGGGACGAAAGGCTTCCTCGGCGGGAATGGTGCGCAGAATCTCGTAAAGATCCCACTCACCTTCGGATTCGCTCGGTGACTTCACCTCGACCAGGTACATGTCGTGCACCATGCGCCCGTCCTCGCGGATGCGCCCGTCGTCGGCGAACATGTCGTTGACCGGCGTGGCGGCCATCTGCTCGCGCACCGTCGCGGCGTCATCGCTGCCGGTTTCCGCCACCGCGTTCAGATAGTGCAGCGTGCTGGAATAGATGCCGGCCTGGACCATGGTCGGCATCCGCTGGGTGCGCTCAAAATAGCGATTGGCCCACTCCCGACTCTCATCGTCCATGTCCCAGTACCAGCCGGTGGTCAACTGCAACCCCTGGGTGACATCGAGCCCCAGCGCATGCACGTCGTTCAAGAAGATCAGCAGGCCCGCCAGGGTCTGGCCGGACTGCACCAGACCGAACTGGCTGGCGGTGGTCAACGCATTGACGGTATCGGAACCGGCGTTGGCCAGGCCGACGATCTTGGCCCCGGAACCCTGGGCCTGAAGGATATAGGAGGAGAAATCGTTGGTGGGGAACGGGTGGCGCACCTTGCCGACGATCTCGCCGCCGTTCTCCTTGACCACCGTTTCGACGTCGCTCTCCAGGGCGTGGCCGAAGGCATAGTCGGCGGTGAGCAAAAACCAGGTATCGCCGCCTTCATCGACGATCGCCTTGGCGGTGCCGTTGGCCATCGGGTAGGTATCGTAGACCCAGTGGATATGATTGGGGGTGCAGTGCTCGTTGGTGATGCTCGAGGCCGCCGAGCCGGAGACGATGCCCAGCTTGTCCTTTTGCTCGAGAATATTGGTCACCGCAATGGTGACCGAAGACGCCACCATGCCCGCCACCAGATCGATGTCGTCCTGGTCGATCCAGCCGCGCACGGTGTTGGCGCCGACATCGGCGCTGTTGCGATCGTCGGCACTGAGCACCTCGATGGGCGCACCATTGACCTCGCCACCGAAATCCTCGACGGCCATGTTCAGCGCCTCCAGGCCGCCCGGCCCGGCCAGGTCGCGATAGGTGCCCGACATGTCCGCCAGGTAACCGATCTTGACCACGTCGCCGCTGATCTCGGCCTGGGCCAGGCTTGGCGCCAGCAACAGGGCGGCGGCAGTAAGAGAGGCGTGCTTGGTAATGTTCATCCGTTTCTCCATGCCCAGCGGGCGGCTTGTTGTTGTTGATTCAATGATGATGAAACCGGGTCAGACGCCGAGCACGGTATGCAGGCGTTCGCGCCGCTCGGGCAACTCGGCGGCACTGATCTCTTCGATGATGCGGCCGTGTTCCATGACGTAGTGGCGATCGGCCAGCGGCGCGGCAAAGCGGAAGTTCTGCTCCACCAGCACCACGGTCATTCCGCGCGTCTTGAGCTTGACCAGCACCTCGCCAAGCGCCTGCACGATGACCGGCGCCAAGCCTTCGGTGATCTCGTCGAGCAGCAGCAGGTCGGCGCCGGTGCGCAGGATGCGCGCCATGGCCAGCATCTGCTGCTCGCCCCCGGAGAGGCGGGTGCCCGGGCTATGACGCCGCTCGTAGAGATTCGGGAACATGGCATAGATGTCGTCGAGGCTCATGCCGCCGGAGCGTACCGTCGGTGGCAGCAGCAGGTTCTCCTCGACATTGAGACTGGCAAAGATACCGCGCTCCTCGGGGCAGTACCCCACTCCGAGTCGAGCAATATGATGGGGCGAGGTATTCAAGGTTTCGTGCCCGTCGATGACGATCGAGCCGGAGCGTCGGTCGACCATGTTCATGATCGCCCGCAGGGTCGTGGTGCGCCCAGCGCCGTTACGCCCCAGCAAGGTCACCAGTTCGCCCTTGCGCACCTCGAAATCGACGCCGTGCAGGATGTGCGACTCGCCGTAGAAGGCATGCAGGTCGCTGACCTTGAGCTGCTCGGGAGTATCGCTTGCCCTGTTGGCAACCCCGGTCTGTTCCAGTGTCGTCGTCATGCGCTCTCCTCCACCACAGAGTCACTACCCATGTAGGCCTCGCGCACCTTGGGGTCGGTGGAGACGCTGGCATAGTCGCCTTCCGCCAGCACCGCGCCTCGAGCCAGAACGGTGATGCGATCGCACAGGCGGCTGACCACGCTGAGGTTGTGCTCGACCATCAGTACCGTCCGCCCCTTGGCGGCTTCGCGAATCAGCGCCACGACCCGATCAACATCCTCCGCCCCCATGCCCTGGGTGGGCTCGTCGAGCAGCATGATGGTCGGTTCCAGGGCCAGGGTGGTGGCCAGTTCCAGGGCACGCTTGCGCCCGTAGGGCAGTTCCACCGTCAGGCTATCCGCATCCCTTTCCAGGCCGACCTGGGCCAGTAACTCCCTGGCCCGCTCATCGAGAGCGGTCAGGCTGCGCTCGGACTTCCAGAAGTGAAACGAAGTGCCCAGCTTGCGCTGCAGAGCAACGCGGACATTCTCCAGCACCGTCATGTGGGCGAACACCGCGGATATCTGGAACGAGCGCACCAGGCCCAGGCGGGCGATCTGGTTGGCCTTCATATTGGTGATCGGTTTGCCCCGGTAGAGAATTTCACCGTGGCTGGGAGGAAGAAACTTGGTCAATAGATTGAAGACGGTGGTCTTGCCCGCCCCATTGGGACCGATCAGGGCATGAATATGCCCTTCGGTGACCTGCAGGTCGACCCGATCGACCGCAGTGAACCCGCGAAACGTCTTGGTCAATTCCTGCGTTTCGAGTATGAACTCCCGGGGCATAGGCAGTCCTCTGGCGATCGCAAGGCGATCGTTTTGTTATTGTTGTCACCCCTACAGGTACCGAAAATGGTTCTTGACGGCGCTGCGAGGCAATAATTTACGTTAGCGTAAGCTAGAGCAGCCGCCACTCGCCTTCAACCACTGCTTGTCGGAACTCGACCAATGATAGATATATAAGCAAAATAAGAAAGAATGCCAGTCTGCATTCGCTACACTATTCACCACTCCGCTTATTGCATAAGGATTGTTCATGCTCGCCGAGCTGTTTGCCGTCATGGCACCGGTATTCTTCGGTGCGGGACTCGGCTTTTTCTGGATACGCCTGGGTCACGCCTATCCGGTCGAGTTCGTCACCAAACTGGTGTTCAACATCGGCACGCCGGCGCTGATCCTCGCTGCCCTGGGCAATGCCGAGATCGATGCTCGAAGCTTCGGGCAAACCTTGCTGGGCGCATTGATCGTGATGGGTATCATGGCCGGCGCCAGCCTGCTGATGGCCAAGGTGCTGGGCAAGGATTGGAAGGTGATCGTTTCCCCAACCATGTATCCCAATACCGGTAACATGGGGCTTCCGGTCACGCTTTATGCTTTCGGTAATGCCGGCTTCGCCTATGCCATCACGGTGATGGTCTCGGTGTCCCTGCTTCAATTCACCTTCGGCGCCATGCTGGCAAGCCGGGGCGGCCGTCCACTGCGCACGCTACTTCGCACCCCTACCATTTACGCCATACTGATCGCGCTGGGGTTATTGCTCACCGATTCCTCCTTGCCCCGCTGGGCAGCAAATACCGTCGATCTGATTTCGGGCTTCTGCGTGCCGCTGATGCTGATCACCCTGGGGGTGTCACTGGCCAGCATCCAGGTGAGGAGCCTGGTTTCGGGACTGCAATTCAGCCTGCTGCGTATTCCCGCCGCCGCCTTGATCGCCTTTGGCGTCGCCCAGTTGCTGGGCCTGCCGCCCTTGGCGCAGAGCGTGCTGATCCTGCAGATGAGCATGCCGGTGGCGGTCTATAACTACCTGTTCGCCCAGCGCGCTCGGCGTGAACCGGAATACGTCGCCGGCCTGGTGTTCTGTTCGACGCTACTATCATTCATTTACTTGCCGGTGCTGCTGGCGATCATGATGTGAGGTGGAGGAGAAATTCACTCTTTGACGGGTGGCCATTGCCTTGCGGTATGGACCAAGGCCAGCATCCATAGGGTATTGCCTTCTATCATATAGACGAGCCGATAGTGCTCGTGGGGGATTAGTTCGCGGGTGCCAGGGATCTTGCCTTTTGCCCCTAGCTTGGGAAAATCGGCAAGCTTGGCAGCCGCGTCGCTGAAAAGTTGATCCATCCGAGCCGCGGCACGGGGATCATTAACCGCTATGAATTCTCTTGTATCTTGCCGATCTCGATCCGCCTCTGGCGTCCATTTGACCTTCACTTACCAGCCTCGTCGACCTCACGCAGCAATTCAGCGCGCCGCAGAGTCGCTTCTGCCTCGACTTCTTCATTGGAGCGGCCACGGCCAGCTTGCACCGAGGCCTGCGCAATCTCCACCTTGCGGCTCAAAAACTCATCGTATTCTCGAGACTCATGTTGTCGCTTTATGAATTCGCGCATCAGCTCTCGAAGCACTTGCGAGGCGGGTCGATGAGCCGCCTCGGCCTCAGCCATGAACTCATCCCGTAGCTCGGACTCCAGCTTCATCGTGAATACCGCTTGTTTAGCCATGATTGATGCTTCCATCAGGAACGAATATACGAAGTATATACGTCATCATTACTTCACGCCAAGTTCGCTTATCAAGCAACGATCGATTGACGGCGTGGCTGAGAACCGGCGATTGATGCAAGGGCTTTCACCCCTCGACGGTTCTCACCACCTCTTCCGCCAGAATCTGCAAAGAATCATGGATGGGCACGGCAGTATTCAAGTCGCTTTGGATAACCGACAACTCGGTACAGGTCAGGACAAGCACATCGGCGCCTTGTCGACTCAGATCCTCGGCAGCGCGGTTGAACGCATTCAGAGTATCCGCATGGCGTTTTTCACCGCGCTTGACGGCGCGAATGACCTCGAGAAGTGCATTCTCATCCTGCGGATACATCAGCGTGAGCCCGACATCGTCCGCGTAGCGCTCATAGAGGCCGATCTTGCGCAGTGCCGGCGAGGCCAGCATGCCGATCCTCGCACCTGGCGCTGCTGCGTGCACGGCACTCAAGGTCAACTGAACCATGTTCAATACGGGAATGGCGACGGCTTCTTGAGCATGGTCCCAATAGTAGTGGGCCGTATTACACGGCATTACCAGAAAGCGGGCCCCGGCTTTCTCCAGCCGCTGCGCCATGGCGGCGATCGTCGGCTCGGGATTTTCGCCATCCCCTTCGATCAACGCCTTGATCCGCGAGGGCACCTTGGGATTGTTGTCGACCAGCAGGTGGATATGGTCCGAATCATCCTTCGCCGGGGTGGCATCGATGACGCGTTGCATGAACTCGACCGTGGCATCGGGGCCCATGCCACCGATGACACCGACCATCGGATACGCTGCATCAGCGGGGCCCGAAGAGCTGAAGTCAGTCATTTGTCGAAGTCATCAGCGCGTTCTTGAACATGCTCTTGCGTCCTCTTCGAAACGCCTTGTGGGTGAATTGATGGCATCCATCCTGGACGCGATTGGCTCATCCGCTTTCTTGCAATGCCTCACCGATGAGTCGCGTGATTTCCACGCAATCCTTCTCATCGAAGGTCAGCGGAATGCGTAGATCGCAAAGCGTGGCCAATACTTTTTCCGTGTTGGGTACCGGGCGCGTACTCCCCAGGTAGCGCCAGCTGTCGTAGCGGCTGGTGTAATCTTCCGGCTCATCACGGCCATACCATTTGAGTGGTATGCCGCGTCGTTCACAACCCGAAATGAAGGCGGCGATGCGTTCACGGGGCACTTCAGGCAGGCGAAACTGAATGGAACTGCCGACGAAGTCTTCTTCCGGCGGTCTTGGGATCAAGGCAATCAGATCCTCTTGACCGAGACCCTCCTCCAATACGCGGTAGCGCCGGTTCCAGCGCTCCCGTCGTTCCGCCAACTCTGCCAGCTGTGGGCGCAGCACGGCCGCACGCAGGTTGTCCATGCGGCCACTGCAATTGGCGGTCTGCAGGCGCACGTCACCGAAGCTGTCGGCGGCTGGAGCCGCCAGGTGGCGATCAAACAGCATATAGGAACCGGAGAGTATGACGGCGCGACGCATGACCTCGGGATCATCCGTGGTCAACAGCCCGCCTTCGCCGGAATTGAGATGCTTGTAGGTCTGGGTGCTGAAGCAGCCAATCTTGCCGAAGGTACCGCTTGGTCGCCCTTTCCAGGCGGCACCCATGGTATGGGCGCAATCTTCGATGAGGGTGATGCCCAGATCGTCGCAAGCCGCGACGATAGCGTCCATGTCGCCGATATGGCCGCGCATGTGCGAAAGCAGGAAGAAGCGGGCGCCACTTTCCTCGGCGGCCCGGCGCAGATCGTCGATATCGACCGTGGTGTCATCCTGTATGTCGACCAGTACCGCGATCCCACCGGCGCCGTGAATGCTGCCCGGCACCGGCGACAAGGTGAAGGCATTGCACAACACCTTCTCGCCCGGCTGGAGGCCCGCAGCGCGCAAGGCAATCTGCAGGGCGTAGCCACCTGAGGCACAGGTCAGGCAATAGGCCACGCCCAGGCTGTCGGCGAACTCCTGCTCCAACAAGGCGGTTTCGCCGCGCTCCCCCTCCACCAGATTGTAGCGATGCAGACGCCCACTGCGCATGACCGCGACCGCCGCTTCGATGGCCGCCTCGGGCAGGGGCTCCTGCTGGGTGAAGGATTTTGAAAAGATCTGCATGATAATTCCCTTGCTCAGTAGCGCTGCTGATCGTGAACCGGGAAGTCCCAGGCTTGCTCGGGAAAGTACTTGCGCAGCCGCCAGTCGCAGGCACGGGCGTGCCCTTCCATGCCTTCGGTGCGCGAGATACGCGAGCCGGCGGCACTGAAGGTCCGGTTGGCCTCTTCGCTCAACTGCTGAGTGGTCAGCACCTTCATGAACTTGTGGACATTGAGGCCTCCGCTGTAACGCCCGGCACGCTTGGTCGGCAGGATATGGTTGGTGCCGGAGCACTTGTCGCCATGGGTCACGGTGCTGCCTTCGCCGAGGAACAACGAGCCGTAGTTGCTCAGGTGCTGCTTCCACCACTCAAGGTCGTCGCAGAACACCTGCAGGTGCTCGCAGGCGTAGCGATCGCTGACCTCGACGACCTCTTCGCGACTGTCGCAGAGGATGACTTCGCCGAAGTCCCGCCAGGCGGCGCGGATCACCTCGGCATTGGGCATGTCGTCGGCGACCTTGGGCAGCAGCTCGATCACTTCCTGGCCCACGCGCTCGGAAGTCGTGAACAGCCACACCGGGGAGTTGGGGCCATGTTCGGCCTGAGAGACCAGATCGACCGCGATGGTCATAGGGTCGGCACTGTCGTCGGCAATGATCGCCGACTCTGTGGGTCCGGCGAACACATCGATGCCCACCTGACCGAACAACAGACGCTTGGCCTCGGCCACGTAGGCGTTGCCCGGTCCGACCAGGATGTCCGCCTCGCGACCGGTGAAGAGCCCAAAGGCCATGCTTGCCATGGCATGCACGCCGCCCATTTCGAGAATCACGTCGGCGCCGGCCACATCAAGCGCATAGCACACTGCGGGATCGATGCTGTCACCGCGTGGCGGTGAACAGGCCACCACGAAGGGCACTCCGGCGGCCTTGGCGGTAGCCACGCTCATCAGCGCCGAGGCGGCATGGGCGTAGCGCCCGCCGGGAATATAACAACCGGCACACTGCACCGGCAGTATTCGCTGGCCCAGGATGACGCCCTGCTCGGTCTCGATCTCGAATCCTTGCAGGCTGTCGCGCTGGGCCTCAGCGAAACGGCGTATCTGGCGATGAGCAAAATCGATATCACCCTTGACCGTTTGCGGGACCTGGGCGATCAGAGTCTGGCGCTTGTCATCGCTAAGCACGAAGTCGCCTGTCCAATTGTCGAACTTCTGCGCGTATTCGCGCACTGCAACTTCGCCGCGCTCACGGATGTCGTCGAGCATGCCACGCACGGCCTGCGTGACACGCTGATCTTCTGCTTCAGCACCAGCGGATGCAGCTGCGGATTTCAGATGTCGTATTGTCACTGTTGTCACCTTTCTCGTGTGCTATCCATGAAAATTATGATTGACCCGCCTCGGCGGCCAGCGTTGCTCCGATCCTGCCGACCTCCCTTACCAACAGATCGAGATCCTCGAATCTCGTGCGGTGGTTCGTGATATTGACCCTGATCGCGGTGTTGTCGTGAATGATGGTGGTCGAGGGGGCAGCGATGCCCTGGAGTTGCAACTGAATGACGATCTCTTCATTCAGGTGATTCAACGCGGCTGGGGCCAGGTCAGGATGGACATAGCGAAAGCAGCAGATATTCATCGCGACCGGCGCCAACACTTCCATATTCGGCTGAGTCGCGACCTGTTCTGCCAGATAAGCCGCCTGCTCGCAGTTGCGCGTGATCAGCCGACCCAGTTTGTCGGTGCCGTGTTCATTGAGTTGGGCCCAGATCTTGAGCGCTCGAAAGCCACGGGATAATTCGGGCCCGTACTCCACCGGCCAAGGGTTGCCGGCGGCCAGGCCCCTACTAGCCCCCTTGAGGTAGTCGGGGCGATCGGAGAATGTTCGGCGGTGCGCGTCTTCGGACCGTACAAGGACGAAGCCGGCGTCGTAGTTGACATGCAGCCACTTGTGAAAATCGAACGCCAGCGAGTCGGCTCGTTTCAATCCGGTCAGGCGCGGGCGAAGCCGATCACTGAGGACGCCGCTGGCGCCGAATGCGCCGTCAACATGAAACCACAGGCCTTCCCGGGCCGCGAGGTCGGCAATGGCTTCCAGGTCGTCGATCGCGCCGACATTGACCGCGCCGGCAGTGCCGATGATGGCAAAGGGCGTGCGCCCTTCTGCTCGATCCGTGGCGATCGCGGTTTTCAGCGCGTCCATGTCGATCTGGAAGCGATCATCGACCGGAATCTTGCGCAGGGCATCCGCGCCGAGACCCAGAATATCGAAGGCACGTGCGACGCAGGAATGGGTCTGCGTCGAGGTGTAGCCGACCAGCGGTGCGCCGCCGACGCCCTCTGTGCGACTGGTAAAGTCGAGACACCGGTCTCTTGCCACTTTCAAGGCAATCACGGTCGCAATCGATGTACCGGACACGATCAGGCCGCTGGCGGTCTCGGGGAACTCGAACAATTCCCGGCACCATTTCACCACTTGTTTTTCCACGTACATCGCGCCGTGGTCTCGACCGCCCAGATTGGCGTTCATCGCCGCCACCGCGATCTCGGCGATCAGGTTTCCCGGCGTGCCGGACCCATGCACCCAGCCAAAAAAACGCGGGTGGGTGTTGCCGATGCCGTAAGGCAGCAGCGCTTCGATCCGCTGCTGGGTCGCTGCCAACCCTTGACCATGGATCGGCAGTTCGGCTTGAAGCGACAGCTTCATTTCCGGCGGCACTTCATTCCAGACGCGGCCCTGGCGGGCGGCCTCCATCTTGTCGACCGCAGCATCCAGCATCTTGTGGGCAAGTGTTCGAAATTCGCGCCAGTCGCTGGGATCGAGAGACGGGTCTGCAGGGGGGTGTGAGGAATTCATGAGGATATACCTTCGGAGGATCAGGAAAGCACAGGCGCGGGCCACCCAGCGGAAGGCTCAGGTTGTCCATCGTCTCGAGAGGAAATCGGCAAATGACCAAGACGAATACGGGGAAAACGGGACAGATGCATTCGGGCCTCCGGCGCGACATTATTGGCATGCGCGTGTTCTTGGATTGTTCACAGTCGTAGAATGATGGCCTCATCCTTTTCTGACTGGTCTCACTCAAGACTAGGCGGCGTGGGAATGAGTGGCCAATGCCAAGAAACTCAAGATGAGTTACTTTTTTGCATGGCTAGCCGATTACACTAGAAAAACAAGAAAGGCAGGATAGAAAAGACATGAAGATCGAGTGGATAGAGGATTTTCTGGTACTCATCGAGGCGGGGACGTTTTCCCAGGCCGCCGAACGTCGCCATGTCACCCAGCCGGCCTTTTCGCGGCGCATTCGCCAATTGGAGCAGTGGCTGGGGGTCGAATTGATCGACCGGCAGGCGATCCGCTTGACGCTGACGCCCCAAGGGCAACTTCACGAACCGCACCTGCGGGACTGGCTGGCCCGGCTTTATGCCTTGCGCAGTCGTATGCGGGCTGAGGCACTGCATGGCCGCCGCGCGGTATTGACCACCCAGCACACGCTGACGGTCAGCTACTTGCCACGGCTGCTTCGCTACTTTCGCCACCACGCACCGGAGGCTCGCTTGCAGGTACGCTCCTCCAACCGGGACGACTGCATCAACGACTTCAAACGTGGCGATGCGGACCTGATGGTATGCAGCGAGCTGCATGGCGCCCCTCCGCTGACGGAGCGTCATGATATCGAGCGGCTAGAGCTTGGCCAGGAGCAATTGATTCCCGTCAGCGCCACCGACCACTCTGGCCGACCACTTCATGCGCCGCATCCAGACAATGTCCTGCCCCTTATCGGCTACGACCGCGATAGCTTCCTGGGAAGTGCCCTGGCGACCCCCTTCATGTTCGATCTTCAACGCCGCTTCGATGTCGAGCTCGTCTGCGAGACGGCCTTCACCATCGGGATCAAGGAATTGGCCTTGTCGGGATTGGGGGTCGGCTGGCTACCGCACGGCTTGATCGAGACGGAGCTGGAGTCCGGCAAGCTCGTTCCATTGCTCGATGAGCTCGGCGGCCCGTTGCTGGCGGTTGCCTGCTATCGTCATGTGACACCCAGCTTCGATGCGGCGGAACGATTGTGGGCACTGATGCAGAAGACGCCCCCTGCGGTTTGATCGGGATTGGTTAGCGCCGCCATCCATCGTGAGTGGACGCTAGGGCGCTACGCCTTCGCGAAGCTTGTAGAAGACAAGATCACCAATTTGGTTCGTCTTGATGAAGTTTCTGCCCCACCCCGGCGATATTTGTCGCTGATGGAAATACAAGGCGCCATCGATTCTGTCTGGCAGCTGCCCGTTGAGGGCTCGGCGCGAGATCTCCTTGGCGGTGGCGTAGGCCTGCTCATTTTCCGCATGATCCATACGGCCATCGCACCACCAGGAGAACTGGCAGCTCCCCTGCTCACCGCCTTGCCTGACCACCTCGCACACCGTTTCCGGAAAGCCTTCATGACCTAGGCGATTGATTACCACGTCGGCGACGGCCTCCATGGTGGCAACGCTTTCGCCCCTGGCCTCCCAATAGATGGCGCGCGCAAGACAGGTAATCGCATCCTCCAATGGGCCCCGTCCTGTCGGGTCGACCGCCTGTACGCCTGGCTTGGTAATGATCAAGGAATTAGGAGGACTTATGTCTTTGCCTTCCGTCACAACGGCCTGCTCCAGAGCCTCCGCCTTTTCCTTGGCAACTTCCGCCCTCTGCGCCTGATCGGCCGCAAGGGCTTGGCTGGAAAATAGAAATATTGCAAGACAGGGCACTATCCACTTCCAGCTTTGATACATGATCGAACCTCTTCTAAGAATCAAACCTGCCCATGGTGACTCGATATAAGCGGGGAATCGCTTTCTAGAACGTTTGGGATTCAGTCACATCGTATTCGGTAATCACTCAAGTGCCTATCGGACGATCGTCCACATGCGAACGCTCTTGAGGATCAGCCGTGGATCGAGGATGCGGCCGCCATCATCATTATTTCTGCGGACATGCCGAGCATGCGCACGCACTCTCATGAACAGCCACCGTCAGGAAAACGTGGTGAGCGCTACGTCTACATGGAAACCGGCGCCGTCGCTGAAAATGTCCATTTGCAAGCCACGGCGCTAGGTGGGATTGGTATGGGCGAGTGGCTTTGACGATGCAAAAGTCGAAAAGGTACTACATTTGAGACCAGAGCTTGAGCCCACTGCTTTGCTAATCGGACCGGTCGCTTAAAAATCCACCACCACGTTGCCCTTGGGCCGGCTGCAGCAGGAGAGGATGTACCCCGCCTCGACATCCTCATCCGTGATGCCGCCGTTATGCTCCATCTCGACTTCCCCGGACTTGATGCCTACCCGGCAGGTGCCACAGATGCCCATGCCACAGGCCTTGGGGATATGCAGACCCAGCTTGGCGGCGGCGGCATGGATCGTCTCATCGGGTTGAATGCGCACGCTCTTGCCGGAGCCTGCGAATTCGATGCTGAGCATTTCGGAATAATCGATCTCTTCGGCAGCGGCTTCGGCCTGCTCCGCCAGCTCGAGCACATCCTCGCGCACCTCCAGCGGCGTGGCGCCGAACAGCTCCTCGTGATAATGATCCATGTCGAAGCCATTATCCTGCAGGATACGCTTGATCACATTCATGTAGGGCGTGGGGCCACAGCAGAAGATCTCTCGTTCGAGATAGTCCGGCGCCATCAACTCCAGCATCGGCTGGGTCAAATAGCCTCGGTAGCCGCTCCAGGTTTCGCCAATATCATCCTTGTTTTCACAGATCAGATGCAGCTTGAACTCGGGAAGTCGCGAGAACATATGGATCAGTTCGCGATGGTAGATCACATCACGTGGTGCCCGGGCGCTGTGGATGAATTCGACATCGACACTGGCATTGGTATCGAACAGCCAACGAGTCATCGACATCAGGGGCGTGATGCCCACCCCTCCGGAGAGAAACAGCAGCTTGTCCGCAGGGAAGTCGATAATGTTGAAGTTGCCCACGGGCCCATGCACCACCAGTTCGTCGCCTACCGTAATAGTGTTATGCAGCCAGTTCGACACCTTGCCCCCGGGCATGCGCTTGACGGTAATCGAGAAGCTATAAGGAATCGAAGGCGAACTTGAGATGGTGTAGGAACGCATGACCTGCTCGCCATCGATGGAAAGCTCCAAAGTGACGAACTGCCCCGGCTTGAAGAAATAGAGCAGCGGCTGCTCCGCCATGAAGCAGAAGGTCCGCACATCCGCGGTTTCCTGGATCGTCTTGACGCAGCGCACCTGATGACGACCGTTGGTCCAGCTTTGGGTGGTGACTGGATTCAAGAAGTTCATTGTCATTGTTGTTCCTGCCCTGCAGCGCCGAAGGCGACGTTCGCGTTACGAAGGCCGCCTCCCGGCATGATCATGCTCGCATTCTGCGCATGCCACTCGAAACCGACTTGTCTCCCAGCGACATCGACATACCTCAAACAGCCAGTCGAACGGCGTATTTTTATCACCCAGGTCGTCTCCGGATCGCCGGATGTCGTGCGCAGATAATTGCGCTATTCACACATGCTCCACACTCAGCGTGAATTCCACCAATAACAATATTGACACCATCACCAAACTTACCGACACCGGTGATGGATGAGGGCCGTTGACATGAACCTGATCGCTCATTCCCGTCTGGATGATCCCCTGGCCGACGCACGCGAGGCCACCGCTGAGCTTTTAAGCACGCGCATCCCGAAATTTTCATTGCCTCAACCGCTCTACGTCGACGAGCGGATCTATGCCCTGGACCTGCAGGAAATTTTCGAGAAGGAGTGGCTGTTCGCCGGAATGACCTGCGAGATTCCCGCCAAGGGCAATTTCATGACCCTGCAGATCGGCAGCAACCCGATCATCATCGTGCGTGGTAACGACGGTGCGGTGCACGGCTTCCATAACGTCTGCCGCCACCGCGGGTCGCGCCTATGCGCCACGGAAAAGGGCAAGGTCGCCAAGCTGGTGTGCCCCTACCATCAATGGACCTACGAATTGGATGGCCGTCTGCTGTTTGCCGGCGACATGGGCCAGAACTTCAATCCGGCTGACTACAGTCTGAAGCCCATTCATGTGGTGACCGCCGGTGGCTATATCTTTGTCAGTCTGGCGGAACAGCCCGCGGACAACAGCGAATTCCTGGCTCAGCTCGAGCGCTATCTGGCGCCCCACGACATGGACAATGTCAAGGTGGCGGCGGAGTCGCATATCGTCGAGGAAGCCAACTGGAAGCTGGTCGTGGAGAACAATCGCGAGTGCTATCACTGCAACGGCTCTCACCCGGAGCTGATGAACTCGCTGCTGGAGTTCGACGACACAGAAGATGTGCGTGCCACACCGGCCTACAAGGCCCAGGTCGCACGCATGCGTGACAAGTGGGATGGTTTGGATGCGGCCTGGCAGCTTCAGTTTTTCGGTAAGCAGAACCGGCTGACCCGTACTCCGCTCAAGGATGGCACCAGTTCCATGACTCTGGACGGTAAACCGGCCTGCAAGAAGCTGATGGGCGACATGACAGATCCGGAGATGGGGGCGCTGCGCATCCTGCATCTACCCAACTCCTGGAATCACTTCATGGCGGATCATGGTGTCGTATTCCGCATTCTGCCGCTGGGCCCGCAGCAGACCCTGGTGACCACCAAATGGCTGGTGCACAAGGATGCGGTGGAAGGCGTCGATTATGATCCGATAGAGATGCGTAAGGTATGGGACGCCACCAATCTGCAAGATCGGCGTATCACCGAGGACAACCAGCGCGGTATCAACTCCATGGCCTATCAGCCCGGCCCCTACTCCGAGAGCTTCGAGTTCGGCGTGATCGATTTCGTCGACTGGTACAGCGAGCGCATGCTGGCGAATCTCGAGAACGAAACGCCGTCGCTGCGTCTAGCGCAAGGCTAGTCCAATCATCTTGTTCAACACTGCGATACAGGACAAGCGCAACTGAACATGAAGAGGGATGCCGGGGACAGGCTGAAGAGGAGGTCTTTTGCCATGGCCGGAAAATGTTCCATACAATTCCGGCATTTCCGCCATCCATGGCGGTCAGATGGCAAAAGTAGATACGGCCTGTCGGCGGGTTAGTCCCGAGATACTTGCGCCATCCTTATCTGGAGATTACCGATGACTACCTCCCGCGATCCGCTGCTGCAGCCCTTTTCTCTGGGCAACCTGACCTTGAAGAACCGTATCGTCAGCGCCTCCCACGAGCCGTCTTATTCCGAGGACGGCATGCCCAAGGCGCGCTATCGGCTTTATCACGAAGCCAAGGCCAAAGGCGGCATGGCCATGACCATGATCGGCGGCAGCGCCGTGGTGGCCCCGGACAGCCCACCGGCCTTCGGCAACCTGCTGCTCTACAAGGACGAGATCGTGCCCTGGCTTTCTGAGCTTGCAGATGGCGTGCATCAGCACGACTGCAAGGTGATGTGCCAGATCACCCACCTGGGACGTCGCACCCGCTACAACACCGGCGACTGGCTACCGGTAGTGGCACCCTCCGGCATGCGCGAGCCGGCCCATCGGGCCTTCCCCAAGGAGATGGAAGATCACGATTTCGAACGCATCGCTCAGGCCTATGCCGATGGCGCGGCCCGCTGTCAGGCCGCCGGCCTCGACGGCATCGAGATCAATGGTTACGGCCATATGTTCGATGGCTTTCTCTCACCCTGGACCAATCGCCGCGACGACGAATGGGGTGGCGACCTTCAAGGACGCCTGCGGTTCCCGCTGAAGATCCTCGACACCATTCGCGCCACCGTCGGCCCGGACTTCATCATCGGCGTGCGTCTGGTGGTGGACGAGCTGATGCCCCACGGCATCGGACGCGACGAAGGGCTTGAGATCTACAGGTTGCTCGAGCAAAGCGGCGCCATCGATTTCTTCAGTGTGATTCGCGGGCATATCGACTCCGATGCAGGGCTCGCGGAGGTAATCCCCAACATGGGCGCCCCTTCCGCGCCGCACCTCGCCTTTGCCGGCGAGGTACGCCGGACCACCGGTTTACCCATCATGCACGCCTCCCGCATCAACGACGTGGCCACCGCCCGCTATGCCCTGCGCGAAGGCCTGCTCGACATGGTCGGCATGGTGCGTGCGCATATGGCGGAGCCCAACATCACCGCGCTGATCGAATCCGGTGAGGAAGAGCGTATTCGTCCCTGCGTCGGTGCCGGCTACTGCATCGACGGCATCTACGAGAATGGTGCCGCCTATTGCATCCACAATCCGGCTACCGGCCGCGAGGCGACGATGCCTCATGTCATCGCTCGGGACGTGGATGCGCCGCGCCATGTGGTGGTGGTAGGCGGAGGGCCGGCCGGACTCGAGGCAGCCCGGGCCAGCGCCGAACGTGGCCATCGGGTCACGTTGCTGGAAGCCAACGACGAAGCCGGTGGTCAGGTGCGGGTCGCCAGCCTGCTCGAACGGCGTCGCGAGATGCTGGGTATCACCGAATGGCGGGTGAGCGAGTGTCAGCGCTTGGGCGTGGAGCTGCGCTTCAACTGCTATGCCGAAGCCGAGGACGTGCTGGGACTCGATCCGGACGTGGTCATCATCGCCACCGGTGGCCTGCCCCAGGTGCATCCACAGCTGGAAAGCGGCGAATCGCTGGTGAACTCGAGCTGGGATGCTTTGGCGGACCCGGTCCGCCCTGGCGAGCGCGTGCTGGTCTTCGATGATCATGGCGGCCACCCCGGGCTTTCCGCCGCGGAGCATCTGGCAAGCAAAGGCGCGATGGTGCATTTCGCCACGCCGGAGCGCATGATCGGCATCGAGGTCGGCAGCACTAACTTCCCGGCCTTCCTCACCGCACTCGATCGCTATGGCGTGGATGTCAGTCTCAACCGCACCCTGGTGGGTGTGGAGCGCGCCTCGGACGGTCTCAAGGCGACTCTGACCAGCCCTTACTGCAGCGATACTCGAGAAACCCTGAGCGTCGATCGGGTTATCGTCGAACACGGCACAGCGCCCTTGGATGAGCTTTATTTCGAGCTCAAGCCGCAGTCGAGCAACCTGGGCGAGCTGGATATCGACGCCTTCATTGCAGTCAAGCCGCAGCGCAAGACGCGCAACCCCCAGGGCCGCTTCCAGCTCTTTCGTATCGGCGACGCGGTGGCCAGCCGCAACGTGCATGCCGGGGTGTACGACGGTCTGCGCCTCGCGATGGGCCTTTGATGATCGCGAGGCAGGAGACAAGGCGCATCACTGGACGCCCGAGCGTGAGCATGATGGGATAGCGGCAGTTTCCACTGCCGCTGAAAGGTCACTTCATGCACGAAGACGATCAGTCCGCCATTCTCGATGTTGCCGAACTCGAGGCGAGCATTATTTATCGCTTGATGTCTGGCGCCATCGCTCCCCGTCCGATTGCCTGGGTATCGACTATCGACGCCCAGGGCAATGCCAATCTGGCGCCCTTTTCTTTCTTCAACGTGGCCAGCGTCGATCCCCCGGTACTGGCTTTTTCGCCCCTGCTGAACGGTCAACGCCAAGCCAAGGACACCGTTCGCAATTTACAGGACGTGCCGGAGTGCGTGGTGCATATTGGCGGAGAGGCGCTGGTCGAGGCGCTCAACGCCACCAGTGCCACGCTGCCACCCAATGAGGATGAATTCCTGCATGCCGGCCTTGAAAAGGCCACCTTGGGCAATCTGAAAGTGCCACGTATCGCTGCGGCGCCGATTGCCTTCGGTTGCCGTGTGCGTGATATCGTGAATTTTGGCGATCGCCCGCTCTCGGGGCGGCTGGTATTGGCCGAGGTCGTGGTGATTCATGCCGACCCCAGCGTGTGGGATGGGCGTCATGTCGATCCGGATGTCTTGCATCCCGTGGGGCGTATGGCCGGTGCGGATTATGCGCGGGTCACCGACCGTTTTTCCCTGCAGCGCCCCGAATAAAACGCCTACAACATTCTGAAATAAAACGATTGATGGTGACTTGCAGCCTGGTAGCAATGTAAATACGGCCTGTTTACTCGTCGGTGTCGGTCTGCTGCTCGGAGGGTTTTTCGGATGAATCTTCAGAGGACTTGGGTAAATCGGTCCCCGGCATGGCTTCACCCCCTGAGCCGAAGCCAGCCTTGTCCTCTTTGACCATACCGCCCTCGGTGTCGCTATCGGTATCGTCCTGAGTTTCGTTCATCCCTTCTCGGCTGGCCGGATCTTCAGCGCCATCATTCTGCATTGACGTCGGGATCTGCTGGTCGGGTTCTTCAGCGTCACCTTGCGGGTCTTGAGCAAACGCTGGGGCTTCCAGCGTCAGCCCCAGTACAATTCCCAGCACCCCGAGATCCTTGAGCAGCGTCTTTGGCATCGTAACGAATCCTTTTCGTAATGTTCGATTCGAGCATAGACAGCGCTTTTCCGATTCAGGTTCATTTCACGTCACGCATGCTCGACTGCCGACAACCGGCAGGCCGCGTACTTGAACTCGGGAATCTTGCCATAGGGGTCGAGTGCCGGATTGGTCAACAGATTCGCCGCCGCCTCGGCATAGCAGAACGGCACGAACACCATGCCCTCGGGCATCAGAGGATCGACCCGCGCGGTCAGGCTGATCTGCCCGCGCCGGGTGGTGATCACGACGGGCTCTCCCGGCGCCAGCCCTAGACGCGCCAGTTCGCCGGGGGCTAGGCTTGCCACCGCCTCCGGCTCGAGCTCGTCGAGCACCTTGGCGCGCCGGGTCATCGAGCCGGTATGCCAGTGCTCGAGCTGGCGTCCGGTGGTCAGTACCGTTGGATAGACGTCGTCCAGGGGCTCGTTCGGCGGCAGCGGCCGGGTCGGCGAAAACCTGGCCCGGCCGCTCGGCGTGGGAAAGGCATCCGAGAACACCACATCGGCCCCCGGGGCATCGTCAGCGGGGCACGGATAGGTCACCGACTCCTCGCGCTCCAGACGCTCCCAACTGATGTGATCCAGCGACGCCATTCCTTGAGTCATCTCGGCAAACACTTCGCGGGGATGGTGATAGTCCCAGGACAAGCCGAAGCGCAACGCGATCTGCTGGATGATCCACCAGTCGGGCTTGGCCTTACCGGGCAACGGCATGGCCTTGCGACCCATTTGTACCTGGCGGTTGGTGTTAGTCACGGTGCCATCCTTCTCCGGCCAGGCGGAGGCCGGCAGGATCACGTCGGCGAACTGCGCGGTCTCGGTGACGAACAGGTCCTGCACCACCAGATGCTCGAGCTTGGCCAGCGCCGCCCGGGCATGATCCAGGTCCGGATCGGACATCGCCGGGTTCTCGCCGAGAATGTACATGCCCTTGATAGTATCGGCATGAATGGCGTCCATGATCTCGACCACGGTGAGTCCCGGCTTGTCGTCGAGCGACGTGTTCCACAACTCTTCAAAAGCGGCCCGCACCTGGGCGTCGCCGACCGGCTGATAATCCGGCAGCACCATGGGGATAAGCCCGGCGTCCGAGGCGCCCTGAACGTTATTCTGACCACGCAGCGGATGCAGCCCGGTGCCTGGGCGCCCGATCTGGCCGCAGGCCAGCGCCAGGGAAATCAGACAACGCGCGTTGTCGGTGCCGTGGGTATGCTGGGAGATGCCCATGCCCCAGAAGATCATCGCCTTGTCCGCTGTCGCATAAAGCCGTGCCACCTCGCGGATCTCTTCGGCGTCAATGCCGCACAGCCCGCTCATTGCCTCCGGGGTCATGTCGACGACATGGGTCTTGAGCGCCTCGAAGCCCTCGGTATGCTCATGGATATAGGTGTCGTCGTAAAGCCTTTCCGTGACGATGACATTGAGCATGGCATTGAACAGCGCCACGTCCGAGCCCGGCGTGAAGCGCAGGGTCTTGTGGGCATAGGCGCCCAGCGCCTGACCGCGGGGATCGATGACGATCAGCCTGGTTCCGCGCTTGGCGGCCTGCTTGAAGAAGGTCGCCGCCACCGGATGGTTCACCGTCGGATTGCAACCAGTGAGGATGACTACATCGGCGTCCAGCGCCTGCATGAACGACGCCGTCACCGCACCAGAGCCGATGCATTCCATCAGCGCCGCCACCGAGCTTGCATGACACAGCCGCGTGCAGTGATCGACGTGGTTGGAGCCGAAACCGGTACGCACCAACTTCTGGAACAGCCAGGCCTCCTCGTTGGAGCACTTGGCGCTGCCGAAACCCGCCAGGGCATCCGGGCCATGGGTGTCTTTCAGCCCCACCAGCCCACTAGCGGCCAGCTCCAGCGCCTCTTCCCAGCTCGCTTCACGAAAATGCGTGGTCGGCGTCGCCGGATCGAACGCTGGATCAAGGCCCTTGGGCACGCCTTCCCGGCGGATCAGCGGCACGGTCAAGCGCGAGGCATGGCGCGGGTAGTCGAAGCCAAAGCGCCCCTTCACGCATAGTCGATTGTGGTTCGAGGGTCCGTCGCGACCCGAGACATGCTGAATCTCGTCGTCCTTGAGGTGGTAGGTCAACTGACAGCCCACGCCGCAATAGGGGCAAACGGAATCCACCGTGCGACCGGCGATCTTTGAATCGCCCCGGCCCTGAGCGTCGATCAATGTCGCCGGCATCAATGCGCCGGTCGGGCAAGCCTGCACGCATTCGCCGCAGGCCACGCAGGTGCTCTCTCCCATCGGATCATCGAAGTCGAAGACGATCTTGGACGACGCCCCACGATGGGCCAGGCCAATCACATCATTGACCTGCACCTCGCGACAGGCGCGTACACATAGATTGCACTCGATGCAGGCGTCAAGATTGACGTTCATGGCGCTGTGCGAGGTGTCATGATTCGAGCGGCGCGATTCGCCTCTCTCTTTGACGAAGGCTTCCTCAGCGAAGGCTTCTTCCACCGGATTGTGTGCCGGCAGCCAGGCCTTGACCGCCGTGGCGTCGATGGCGAGCTTGTCCGCCATGGCCCAGAAATGACTCGAACGATCCGGGCTTTCTTCGCGTGAGGGCTGATCGGCGATCAACAGCTCCATGACCCCTTCCCTGGCGACCCGCGAGCGCTCAGAAGTGGCGCTCTTGACCACCATGTCGGGCCTGGCCTCACGCAGGCAACTGGCGACCAAGGCGCGTTCGCCCTCGATCTCGACCATGCAGACACGACAGTTGCCGTCTGCACGATAGCCATAGCCATCCTTGAAGCACAGATGCGGAATCGTCTCGCCGGCTCGTTTGGCCACCTGCCACAGGGTCTCGCCGGGATAAGCCGTCACGGTTTGATCATCCAGGGTCAGCTCAAACGTCTCTACCGAGGATTCAGGAGAAACAAGGGTATTCATGATCGATTCTCCTCAGGCTTTGACAATGACGTTCTGCGCTTCAAGATCGTTGCGAAAATCCTTGAGCAGTCCCAGTACCGGGTTAGGCGCCGCCTGGCCCAGGCCGCAGATGGAGGCATCCATCATCACCTGGGACAGCCGGGTGAGTTCCGCTACGCTCCACTCGTCACGCTCAAGCAGTGCCAGCATCTTTTCGGTGCCCACTCGACAGGGTGTGCACTGCCCACAGGATTCGTCGGCGAAGAAGGCCAGCAGGTTGGTAGCCACGCCCCGCAGATCGTCTTGGTCAGAGATCACCATTACCGCTGCGGACCCAATGAAGCTGTCGTGGGCCTGCAAGGTATCGAAATCCAGCGGAATATCCGCCTTGGACGCCGGCAGAATACCTCCGGAGGCGCCCCCGGGCAGGTAGGCGCACAACTCATGGCCTTCCTGCATGCCGCCGGCATATTCCTCGACCAGTTCATTCAATGTGATGCCCGCCGGAGCCAGATGCACCCCGGGATTCCTGACACGCCCTGAGACCGAGAAGCTACGCAATCCCTTACGACCATGGCGGCCCTGACCGGCAAACCATTCGGCGCCGCGCTCCCAGATCAGCGGGATCCAGTAGACGGTCTCGACGTTATTGACCAGGGTCGGACGATCGAAGAGCCCGCGTTGGGCGACGAAGGGCGGGCGATGACGTGGCTTGCCCGGCTTGCCCTCCAAGGATTCGATCATCGCGGATTCCTCACCGCAGATGTAGGCCCCGGCGCCGCGGCGCAGAACGATATAGCCTGGCTCGACGAGCTCGGCGGCTTCCAGCTCAGCGATGGCATCGCGCAGGACACGATGCAGGGCCGGATATTCGTCGCGCAGATAAATGTAAAGCGCCTCGGCCTCCACCGCCCAAGCGCTGATCAAGGCGCCCTCCAGAAAGCGGTGGGGAGAGCGTTCCAGATAATAGCGATCCTTGAAGGTACCCGGCTCGCCTTCATCGGCGTTGATCGCGCAATAGCGTGGTCTCGGCTCGGCACGCACGAAGCCCCACTTCTTGAAGGTGGCAAACCCCGCCCCGCCCAGGCCGCGAAGCCCGGCCTGCTCCATGACCTGCATGAGCTGTTCGCCGCTGACTTCGCCCGTGCGACAGGCGCTGAGCAGTGCGTGCCCTCCTTCGATCCGATAGGCCTCGAGTCGTTGCCAATCGACCGTCTCGGTGGGCAGTTCATCGGCTGTCAAGACATCGCCAACATGGGCAAGTGTGGCATGGTCCATATGCCAATGATGGCCCTTTGACGAAAGCTCCACCACCGGCGCCGTTGCGCAACGCCCCATGCAGGGCGCGCGGATCACTCGCACGGCGCTGGCGTCGGCCCCCGCCTCGAGTTCCTTGCGCAAGGCATCAGCCCCGGCCAATTGGCAGGACAATGAATCACAGACGCGAATCGTGATCGCCGGTGGCGGCGCCTGGTCGTCATGAACCACATCGAAGTGGGCATAGAAGGTGGCGGTCTCGTAGACCGCCGCCATCGGCAGGTTCATGAAGGCAGCCAGAGCGCGCAGGTGACGCAGGGCGAGATGACCATAGTGATCCTGAATGACGTGCAGATGCTCGATCAGCAGATCGCGGCGATGGCGGACAGAATCTGGCACATTGCCCAATAGTGCTTCGATCTCGGTCCGGGCGACCGGTTCGAGCTCACGTCCTCGGGGCTTGCCTCGGGCGCCACGACGCGGCGGCGTTACGGAATTGACGGTCATGGTCTGACGCTCATTGTTATCGCTATCAAGGGATGTTCGCATCGCTCCCGCGAATCGGCAATGGCGATTTATACAATCTCCTACTCGGTGCCGATCAGCTTCATCCTGATGTCGCTCTGAGCACATTCAATTTGATAAACCCAAACAAAGACATTGATAAATGCCCAATGAACACACTAATAAAAAAGGGTCGCCCGCTTGGCGACCCTCGAGTTCGACGTACTTTTTTCGGTCGAATGCTGCGTGTTTACTGGCCGTTCTGAGCCATCTGCTGAACACGCTTCATCAGTTCGGGATCCTGCTGGATCGCCTGACCGATGGAGTTGAATGTCTCTACATCCAAGCCGCTGTCTTCGACTACAGCCACCATCTTCTCGTTGGCCTCCATGCGAATTTCCTGCTGCTTTTGCTGGTCATCGCCCGCTTCCTGCAGACGCTGGGTATAGTCTTGGGAGATCTTGGCAATCTCTTCAGAGGTATCAGCAAACTGCTGTAGCTGCTCATCGGAGAAGTCCTGAGCGGTAGCCTGGGACTGTTGTGCTGCCGGGTCCTGCTGCTGGGCTGACGAATCCTGAGCCATCACTGGCGTGGCAATCATCCCTGCAGTCAGCAGAGCGGCGGAGAACAGGGCAGTCATCTTATGCATGTAGATACTCCATTACGTGTTGTGTGTCCTGGGTCTGATAATTCTATCGCAGGGTGGTTCCACTTTATTTGTAAAGAAAAGAAGGTAAAAATTTTCCTATCGATTACAAATGTCTATAAAAAGCGACGAATTATTCGATCACCCACTCTTACGCCTCTTGGTTGAGCCATTCGACGATGGCGTCGATTCCCTGAATGAGAGTCGTTGTCGCCGACTGCTCCAGGGCTGCTTGTTCGCCATTCATCAATTTAGCGCCATCAAAATCCACGTAAGCCAGCCGCACCGTGAGTCGGCTTGGGTCACAGCCGAAGGCACTACCCGGCAACAATGCCACTCCAGCCTCCTCGAGCAGACGTGCCGTCAGCTCGGCACTGGTGGTAATTCCCCGGGCGGCCAGTGCCTCGCGATGGACTTCGAAATCGGGGAATAGATAGAAGCCACCATCCGGCGCATGGGTACGTATCCTCGCTTTATTCAGGCGCGCCGCACACCATTGTCCAATATCACTCAGCACGTTGCGCTGGCGTTGGACGTAGGCACCGAGACCCGGCGTACGTGTATAGGCGGTCATGGCGGCATACTGTATAGGGCTTGTGACGCTAGACCAGGTTTCGGAGGCAACGCCCAGCACCCGAGCGAACAACTCAGCGCCCAGCTCGGCGGGTACATGCATGACCCCAAGGCGCCAACCACCGGCGCCACACCATTTGGAAAGTCCACTGGTGGTGACAGTACCCTCAGGATAATCCAGAGCAAAGGCGCGATGTTCACCGCGATGATGCAGTAGTCCGTAAATCTCATCCGCAAGCACCAGTACCCCATGACGATGAGCTACCTGGGCCAGGCGCTTTTGGGTATCTTCTTCCGGTGACAACCCGGTGGGGTTGCCCGGCGCATTGAGAATCAACACCTTGAGCCGCTCCGGATCCGCGGTGCAGTGCGCTTCGAGCTGCTCCGGGGTTACCTGCCAGCGGGTCTCGAAGGAGGCATCGAGCCGTACCGCTCGCTGGCCGGCCATGCGCGCCTGGGGGGCATAGGAAACCCAGGACGGCGCCGGAATCAGAATGTCGGCTTCGGGTAACGACTTCATCAGCGCGAACAGCAATAGCTTGCTGCCGGGACCGACAATAATACGCTCGGCGTCCCAGCGAGTATGATCGATATCGCTATGAAACTTAGCGACCTGATCTCTTAGCGCCGGCAGCCCTTGCACCGGCAGATAAGCCTTTTCGGCGGCATGTTTGGCAAGCGATTCGACGGCGGGGGCAAATACCGGAAACGGTGACTGGCCAAAGCCGAACTTGAAGATGCGTCGCCCTCCGGCCTCAAGCAGCCGGGACTGCTCGTTGATCAGCAACGTGTCAGAGGAGCGGGTTGCCTCGTCTGCCCTGCCATAGCCGCTATCCAAACGATCGGCAACGCTGTAATGCGGTCCCGATAATGAAGCATCGGTCGGTCTGGATGAATCAGAAGCGCGGGTCATGAAGAATCTCCCTGTGGGTATTGGGTGGACGTGATCGCCTCATTCGATATCAAGACGTGCGATCAGCGCCTCGCGCTGGCGAATGCTGGCAACCGCTTGGCTGCCCAATTCCCGGGCGACTCGCGACAACACCAGTTCCACCAGTAAAAACAGACTACTCATGGGGTTGAAGAAGAACGGTCCTTCCGCCGGCGCCATCAGGCAGCGATCAGTCAAAGCCGCCAGTTGCGAACCAGGATGGTTGGTCAGCGCCACCAGATCGGCGCCCTGCTCTACCGCCAACCGGCAGTAGTCGAGGCTCAGACGGGTCTCGGGACGAAAGGCGATGCCGATCACCAGATCGTTCTCATCAAGATGTAGCGCCTGCTCGAGACCGACGCCCGCCAGGGGCGAGATCAATTGCACATTCTCACGCAAATAGTCGAGGTAATAGGCCAGGTAGTGCGCCGCCCCGAAGCTGGCCCGGAGGCCGACGACATGTAGCCGTCGGGCTGCCACGATGGCCTTCACCACCTGCTCGAGCATATCGCTGTCGAGATTTGCCACCGCGACGGACAGGTTGGCCATCTCCTGTTGCCACAGCACATGATCTTGGCTGGTTGCAGGCGGTGACTGTGGCGTTTCACCGAAATCCAGTAAACGTTCGGCGCGGGTCGAATAGAACGCGTTGGTAGTCAGGTCTTCTCGAAAGAGTGCTTGAAACGCCTTGAAGCCGGAAAACCCCAGCGCTCGAGCCAGCCGTGTCAGACTGGAGGGGTTCACCCCATGGCGCTCTCCAAGCCGGGAAATACTCGACAGTCCCGCCGTCTCTGGTGTTGCCAGCAGCGCCTCGAGCAGAGCGAGTGCTTTTGTCGACAAGTGTGGGGCATCACTCTCCCCACGCCGGCTAAGGTCGGCAAGGTTCTGAAGTTCGGCAATACTGGCCGGTGGCTGAGTGAATATCGTGCTGGGCATGGCGATCTCATCATGTGCGTTGCATGAGGATAAGCGCTACCGCCGCCGTATTGCAAATTTATTTGCAATAAGAAAAATTTATTTCAAAACAACCAACCATTGCTAAGAATGAGGATCGTTACTCGCCTCCCCATCACCAAATAGTTTTTGTAATCGGTCTTTGTTACATTGCTTCAAAACATACATATATGTATGTTGTGCAATCTCATCACACAAGGAAGCGGCATGCGTCTATCTCTCCCGCCCCTGGTTTCACGTTCAGGATTGTTTCTTGCAGGCATGCTTTGTGCTCCTTTTGCCGTTGGCGCGAATCTTTACTCCAT
Source organism: Halomonas sp. GXIMD04776 (assembly GCF_049808615.1). Lineage (NCBI taxonomy): Bacteria > Pseudomonadati > Pseudomonadota > Gammaproteobacteria > Oceanospirillales > Halomonadaceae > Halomonas > Halomonas sp. GXIMD04776. The sequence goes on from NZ_JBNCAN010000001.1 coordinate 44,284, forward strand.
CAAGGTGGAAAACGACCTGTTCTCCAGCGGCGAAGATGGCCACTACACCAACGGTCTGGAGCTCACAGGCATTAGCCTGCCAGGCAATACTCATTGGTCCCGGAAATTGTCTGACTGGTTGCCCGGCTGGTCGGCGGACGGGCTGGATGCTGTCGGTTATCACTTCATTCATCAGATCTATACCCCCAACGATATCGAACGTGAACGCCTGATCGAGGACGATCGCCCCTATGCAGGGTTGTTGCTGGGCGGTCTCTCGTTATTCGACGATGAACAGCACGATGGTTGGCGTACCGCCTCGGCCTTGCAACTACAAATCGGGTGGGTGGGTCCCGCTGCGGGGGGCGAGTCCATCCAGAAAGCGGTGCATAAAGTAGTGGACAGTAAAGAACCTGAAGGCTGGGACAATCAACTCGACAACGAGCCGATCGTCAGCCTGGGCTGGAGCAAGTCCTGGTGGTGGCTTTCTCGTTTTGGCGGGTTGGAATGGGAGTACGGGCCTAGCGCCTCGCTCAAGGTGGGCAATCTCTACGACTACGCAGGTGCCGGAGGCGCGTTGAGAGTCGGTAACGGGTTGGAAAAGAGCTTCGGTATTCCTTCGGTTTCACCGGCCCAAGGTGGACGTCAGGGATTCATTCAAGACGCTGGCTTCGGCTGGTATGGGTTTCTCGGAACGGAGGGCCGTTATATGGCCCACAACCTATTGCTGGATGGCAATACCTTCGAGAATAGCCATGAGGTCGAGCGCCGTGAATGGGTGGGTGATCTGACCGCCGGTGTCGTATTCAGCTGGGATCGTTTCCAGGTCGCGTTTACCAACGTCTGGCGTACCCGGGAGTTCGACTCTCAGAACGAGACAGATCAGTTTGGGTCGATCACTCTCTCGACCTGGCTATAAGCTGGTACTTCGCCAGCCGATCTGTTGTGCTTGGAGAACTAACCTGGTTGCTAGGAAATCGCCATGCCTCGTTCCCTCGTAGTGCTACTTTCCTGGATCTGTTTAATCGTCTGGAGTCTCGCCGTGCCGACCACGTTCGCCGCTGATAATCCGGCCAACCCATTGATCACCGACCGTGGCAAGTTTCGTCCGCTGATTCTCGTCACGCCCAGCATTGAACATGATGCCTACGTTCGCATGCGCGAACAGCTACAGCGGCATCGCGCGGAGTTCGACGACCGCCGCATGATGCTTTACAGCGTCGAGGACGGTAACGGTCACCGCACCGGGCGGCCCATGACGCGCTTCGAGACCGAGGCGCTGCTCGAGGCCCTGGAAGTAGACCCCCAAGGGCCGATGACGGTGATTTTGGTGGGATACGATGGTGGGAAGAAGATGCAGCTCGAAGGTTATGTCGACCCCCAGCAGATCTTCGACATCATCGATAAGATGCCCATGCGACAATCCGAACAGCGCCGCACGGCGCCGCGTGAGAGTCGTTGATGAGTTCCCCCAACACGGACTCCGGCACTGCCACCACCCAGACCGAGCAAGCGCAAACCCCGTGGCTGGCGGCAATGCCCGGGGTCTTCGTTCTACTCTGGAGCACCGGCTTCATTGGGGCCAAGTTCGGCCTGCCCTACGCTGAGCCGTTCACCTTCCTGTTCATTCGTTGCGTGCTGACGCTGCTGCTCATTGTGCCTTTGCTCGCGCTGCTCAAGGCGCAATGGCCATCGTCACCGGCACTCTGGGCACATGCCGCGGTGACCGGTCTGCTGGTTCACGGTGCCTATCTGGGTGGAGTGTTCTATTCCATCTATCTTGGCCTGCCGGCGGGGCTGGCATCACTGCTGGTCGGCCTGCAACCGCTGCTCACCGCGGCTTTGGCATTTCCCTTATTGGGAGAGCGCCTGACGATCTGGCAGTGGTTGGGCCTTCTGCTGGGTCTGATCGGTATCACGCTGGTACTGAGTGGCAAGTTGGCCCCGGGAGAAGCAGGGTTATTCGAGGGTTTCGGCTTGGGCGCCCTGGCCTGCGTCTTTACCGCCCTGTTGGGTATCTCTGCCGGCACCTTGTATCAAAAGCGCTTCTGCACCGGTATGCCGCTGCTGGGCGGTAGCATAGCCCAGTACCTGGCCGCTGGTGCGCTCTTCGGTATCGGCGCATTCCTGTTCGAAACCCGCGACGTGGCCTGGACAGCGACCTTCTTGGCGACCCTGGCCTGGCTGGTGCTGGGGCTCTCGATTGCCGCGATCCTGCTGCTGATGGCGCTGATACGACGTGGTGCGGCTTCACGGGTGGCGAGCCTCTTCTATCTGGTGCCACCGCTGACGGCGTTGGAAGCCTGGTGGTTGTTCGACGAGACCCTGGGGCCGGTGGCATTGATTGGTATGGTGATTGCCATTACGGGGGTTGGACTGGTGGTACGCGGCAACCGCGCCCCAGCAAAATAGGATCTTCTTGCGTTATAACCTACTCAAATAAGATGTGCCGCCCAATTGACGCATCTGGCCTTGAATCCACTGACTGCGCTTCAGAATGTAACCGGAGGGCTTTGAAGCACTCCACTCGCGAGGATTAGGCAGGATAGCAGCCAAACGACTGGCCTGGGTGGCGTTGAGTTCCGCTGCGGAGACGCCGAAATAGCGCTGCGCCGCGGCCTCGAGACCGAATACGCCATTGTCCCATTCGGCGATATTGAGATAGACCTCGAGAATACGCTCCTTGGGCCATAACAGCTCGATGAGCACCGTAAACCAGGCCTCCAGCCCCTTGCGCAACCAATTGCGCCCGGTCCATAAAAACAGATTCTTGGCGGTCTGCTGGCTGATGGTGCTGGCACCCCGTAGCCCACCGCCGGATTGCCAGGTGGATACGGCCTTGCGCAGTTGCCCAAGGTCGAAGCCATGGTGAGTGGGAAACTTCTGATCCTCGGCAGCGATCACAGCGAGTTTGGCGTAATCGGAAAGGCGTTCCCAGGGCGACCAGTCTTGCCGAATATTCAATGGCTCTCCTGCCACCCAAGACTGGACCTTACGCTCGACCATGACCATCGAACCGAACACCGGCACCACTCGGAATACCATCACCGCTAGTACCGAAAGTGCCACAAAACCGGCAATGGCAATCAGTGAGTAGCGCATTATTCGCCGCAGCCAGTCCTGGGTCATGCTGTCTCTCTGTACATTGGGCAATGGCCCAGAGTATAACAATGGCGCCTCCCGTCGCCGATTATTTCAGCGGTACACTGGCATAGGTCGATTCTTCGCGCGCGCTGACCAGCGCCGCCACCGCCCTCGAGACGGGTTCCTGCCCCGATATATCCGGCATCGACGTCAATGGCGCTTGCTCATCTTGCTCATTCTTGAGTTCGCTACTTCGCGAGCGAGTGACCAGACGCTCTTGCCGAGGCGGCACACCAAAAAATTCGCGATAGCACTTCGAGAAATGCGGCGTCGATACGAAACCACAGGCTGACGCCACCTCGATGATCGGCATCGGTGTCTGCTTAAGGAATTGACGTGCCCGGGTGAGCCGCAGACGTAGATAGTAGCGTGATGGCGAACAGCGCAGATACTTCTGGAACAGCCGCTCCAGTTGGCGGCGCGAAATGTCGACGAAGGCAGCCAATTCATCGAACCCGATGGGCTCTTCGAGGTTGGCCTCCATCAGCGCGACGATCTCGAGCAGCTTGGGCTGAGTGGTGCCCAGCATATGCTTGAGCGGCATACGCTGCTGATCCTGTTCGTTACGCATGCGCTCATAGATGAACATCTCGGAAATTGCCGCCGACAGGTCACGGCCATGGTCACGGCCGATCAGCGTCAACATCATGTCCAGGGGCGCGGTGCCCCCCGAAGCGGTGAAGCGGTCACGATCAATAGAAAAGAGTCGAGTCGTCAGCGCGATGCGCGGAAATGCTTCTTGCATGGCAGCCAGGCACTCCCAATGAACACTGGCCTCGAAGCCATCGAGCAGGCCGGCCCGGGCGAGCGCCCAACTGCCCGTGCATACCGCCCCCAGGCGGCGCAACTGACGCGACTGTGACTGCAGCCAACTGACATGCTCGCGATTGATACTACGATTAGGCCCTACCCCGCCACATACCACCACCCAATCGAGGCTGAGCGGAATGCTGGTGGAAGCGTCCGGCGTCACCTGTACGCCGTCACTGGCATGTATCGGCAAGCCATCCTGACTGAGGGTATACCAGCGATACAATTCGTTGCCGGTAAGCTGGTTGGCCATGCGTAGCGGCTCGATGGCAGAGGCCAGCGAAATCAGAGTGAAATTTTCCAGCAATAGAAAACCAAGGGTCTGAGGCGTCACGGACCTTGGGATAACGGATGCTGTCTTTGCCACAGGAGAATCTGCCATATTCCCCTCCTCTTATGTCTCGCTCCCTACCCTTTGGTGAGAGTCTCATTGTCGTTGTATGCCCCTACCTCGGCCTCCCTACTCAATGTAAAACCTGTGTCGTTTTATGCCATTAAAATTTTTATTTCCCGACAAAAAACTCGGCGCTTGAGGTAATTCTGTCGCTGATGGCTATGGCAATGTCGCCATGAGTCGAAACGCTTAAAAAAACGACGCCCCTGGCGCCAGTTCAGGCTCAGGGGCGTCGGATGCTCCACGGTCAAATGTTCCGCAAAAGATCAGCTCGGCATCAGGCTATCTTGAGATGTCTGGCGTGATAGCGCAGATGCTCTTCGATGAAGGTGGCGATGAAGTAATAGCTATGATCGTACCCCGGCTGGCGCCTCAACGTCAGCGGATGATCGCGCTTCTCACAGGCGGCCTCCAGGTTCTCGGGTTTCAACTGTTCTTCGAGGAAGTTGTCATCCTCGCCCTGATCGATAAACAGCGGCTGGCGCGACGCGCCCTTGGCGACCAGCTCGCAGGCGTCGTATTGGGTCCATTTGCCACGATCATTGCCCAGATAGTTGCCGAAGGCCTTTTCTCCCCAGGGCACCGCACTTGGATTGACCACCGGCGCGAAGGCCGAGACCGAGGCATAGCGTCCCGGCTGGCGCAGCGCCATCACCAAAGCACCATGCCCCCCCATGGAGTGTCCGCTGATCGATTCGCGACCGTTGACCGGAAAGTGCTGACGCACCACTGAAGGCAACTCGTCGTTGACGTAATCGTACATGCGATAGTGCTTCGACCAGGGTTCCTGGGTCGCATTGACATAGAAACCGGCTCCGGAACCGAAATCGTAGCTGTCGTGCTCACCGGGCAGATCCAGCCCTCGCGGACTGGTATCCGGACACACGAGCGCCATGCCCAGTTCTGCGGCGACGCGCTGGGCACCTGCCTTCTGCATGAAGTTCTCATCGGTACAGGTCAGCCCGGACAGCCACCACAGGAGCGGCACTTTACCCTGCTCTGCCTGGGGTGGCAGATAGATGGAAAAGGTCATCTCGCAATCAAGCGCTCGGGCGTGATGCTTGTAGCGCTTGAGCCACCCGCCGAAACATTTGTTGGCGGATACCTGCTCCAGGGTTTCGGACATACTCATGGTCGACTCTCCTTGATCGAAAGACTCGCCGATCGGCTGCATGACAGTGAGCGGCGCGGTTTCGTGCGCCTATCAATAGCTCAGCACGCTGCGAATACTCTTGCCCTCGTGCAGCAGATCGAAGGCCTCGTTGATCTGCTCGAAGGGCATGTTATGAGTGATGAACTCGTCGATCATGAGCTCGCCGTTCATGTAGCGCTCGACATAACCCGGCAGTTCGCTGCGCCCCTTGACGCCGCCGAAGGCGGAGCCTTTCCAGACCCGGCCGGTGACCAGTTGGAACGGCCGGGTCGAGATCTCTTCACCGGCACCGGCCACACCGATGATGATCGACTCGCCCCAGCCCTTGTGGCAGCACTCCAGCGCCGAACGCATGACGTTGACGTTACCGATGCACTCGAAGGAGTAATCCACGCCGCCATCGGTCAGGTCGACGATCACCTGCTGGATGGGATCGCTGTAGTCCTTGGGATTGACAAACTCGGTGGCACCGAATTGACGCGCCAGTTCGAACTTGTCCGGGTTGACGTCGATGGCGATGATCCGCGAGGCCTTGGCCATCTGCGCCCCTTGAATGACGGCGAGGCCAATGGCCCCCAGGCCGAATATCGCCACCGTCGAGCCCGGCTCCACCTTGGCGGTATTGAGCACCGCGCCGATGCCGGTGGTCACCCCGCAGCCCAACAGACAGATCTTGTCCATGGGGGCTTCCTTGGAGACCTTGGCCAGGGATACCTCCGGCAGCACGGTGTATTCGGAAAAGGTCGAGCAGCCCATGTAATGATGCAGCTTCTTGCCTTCGAAGGAGAAACGCGTGGTGCCGTCGGGCATCAGGCCCTGGCCCTGGGTGGCACGCACAGCGCTGCAGAGATTGGTCTTGCCGGACAGGCAGAACTTGCACTGGCCACATTCCGCGGTGTACAGCGGAATCACATGATCGCCGGGCTGCACGCTGGTCACACCCTCACCGACCTCCTGCACGACCCCGGCGCCTTCGTGGCCCAGCACCGAAGGAAACAATCCCTCCGGATCGGCACCGGACAGAGTATAGGCATCCGTGTGGCATACACTGGTGGCGACAATACGCACCAGCACCTCGCCCGCCTTGGGGCCTTCAACGTCGATTTCAGCAAGTTCCAGCGGTTTGCCGGCTTCAAGCGCAATGGCGGCACGGGATTTCATAGCAACTCCTAGCGAAAGAGAATGGCATCAAAACGGTTATGCCCAGTTTAGGCGAAATAAACGAGGAAAGAATAGGCGCTAAGCCAACCTGAGGATTATCTGGCAGCGACAAGTAGCCAACATGGCCACGCCATGGACAGGAACAACACCACTCAGCCAATAGGCGCCTCACCCACGCCCGTGGTGCCCCTGCCATTAATTAATGGTCGTTGAATAGCGGGCGCAGACTGTCATTGAGATAACGGTCGTCGAATTCCGCCAATGCCGCCAGCGCCTGCGGATCCGGCAGGGATATACGATGGCGTTCGCGCAGCACTAACCCTGCATCGCGAAAGCTGGTGAAGGTGCGACTCACGTGCACCGAACTCAAGCCCAAGGCGTCACCAAGCTGTTCCTGCGATAGCGGCAGGCGAAAATGGCCATCATTGGACGAACCGGTCTGGGTCAGGCGCTCATACATCTCATAAACAAAATGCGCCAGACGCTGCTGCGCGGAGCGCCGTGCCAGGTTGACCAGGCGCTCGGTCAACAGCACCTGATGACGACTGGCGATGGCAAACAACACCGCAGTCAGCGTAGTCGAGGCACGAAAAATTTCCAGCAGTCGGTGATGGGGAAAATGACAGACCACACCATCATCGATCATCGCAACCCCGGAAAGTCGCTGGGAGAAGGCGAATTCACGCATGCCGATAATGTCACCGGGAAGGTAGACTTCGAGAATCTGACGGCTACCATCGCCCATGTTGCGAAAGGAGTACGCCCAACCCTTGCTGATCGTGCAAAACTCCGAGGCCTTATCGCGCTCTTTCCAAAGCGTCTGGCCTGCCTGCACCTCGACCGGACTTTCCTCGAGCTTTTGCAGCAAGCGCTTATCTTCTTCCGACAGGGCGCAGTAGTTGCTGAAAAGGCGAATGATACAGCTGTCTTGTTGATCCACGGTCAAGCATTCCCGTCCTGATTGGCAATAAGGAGCCTTGCCCCTCACCTCTTGATCTCGCGCGGTATTTTGAATCACCTGCAAGGGTCACCCAACAACCCATGTTATTTCGACAACGTCTCAACAATATGTCAACAACGTTTCAACAACTATTCTACGCCTATTCAACAACGCCGTGTCGCCAGAGCCCAAAATGAGTCTAAAACATGACAAGGCGCTCCCTGGAGCGCCTTGAGTTAACCGTTCCTACGGCTGTGGGCGGCGTCATTCGCCATGCTCATCAGCATTCGATGGTATTGACCGCCAGACCGCCGCGGGAAGTTTCCTTGTACTTGTCCTGCATGTCGCGTCCGGTATCGCGCATGGTGCGGATCACCTTGTCGAGGGAGATGAAATGTTCACCGTCGCCACGCAGAGCCATCTGGGCGGCATTGATCGCCTTGACCGAGGCGATGGCGTTACGTTCGATGCAAGGCACTTGAACCAAGCCACCCACCGGGTCACAGGTCAGGCCGAGATTGTGCTCGAGCCCGATCTCGGCGGCATTCTCGACCTGCTCTGGAGTGCCTCCCATGACCTCGGCCAGTCCGGCGGCGGCCATGGCACAGGCGGAACCGACTTCGCCCTGGCAACCGACCTCGGCCCCAGAGATGGAGGCATTCTTCTTGCACAGAACACCCACGGCACCCGCAGCCAATAGGAAATCGACCAGGTCACGCTCGCAGGCGCCAGGCTGAAACTTCATGTAATAGTGCAGCACCGCTGGAATGATTCCCGCTGCCCCATTCGTAGGTGCGGTGACCATGCGATCACCGGCGGCATTCTCTTCATTGACCGCCAACGCAAAGACATTGACCCAATCCATTGCCGAAAAGGTCGAGGTGATCAGGCTCGGGCTCTCTTCGACGGCCTGCAAGCGCTGGTGAAGCTGCTTGGCACGGCGTCTGACGTTGAGCCCGCCGGGCAGCACGCCCTCTTGCTGCAGGCCATGTTCGACACACGCATGCATGGCCTCCCAAACCCGCCACAGCTCACTGCGTATCTCATCCTCGCCACGCCAGACCTTTTCATTTTCCAGCATGACCTCGCTGATACGCATATTGTGAGTGCGGCACTGCACCAATAACTCTTCAGCGTTATTGAAATCATAAGGCAAAGTCGTTGTGTCGGTATCCAACTCCCCCGCCTGAGCTTGTTCATCATCGATGACGAAGCCTCCGCCCACCGAATAGTAGGTGTTGCAGTAAAGCTCGTCGTTGTAGCCATGGGCGATCAGGCGCATGGCATTGGGATGATGCGGCAGGTTCTCCTCAAACAGCTGCATGTCCCGCGCCCATACGAACGCCACCGCCAGACGACCATCCAGCATCAATGTCTGGGCCTCGAGCAACTCCTCGATACAGGGATTGATGATTGCCGGGTCGATGCTGTCTGGGCGCTCTCCCATCAGGCCCATGATGATGGCGCGATCGGTACCATGGCCAATGCCGGTGGCGGATAACGACCCATAAAGCTGCACCTCGACGCGAGCGACTCGCTCGAGCATGTCTCGCTCACGTAACTCCTCGACGAAGTCGTAGGCAGCCCGCATTGGGCCCACGGTGTGCGAGCTGGAGGGACCGATGCCGATCTTGAAAAGGTCGAATACGCTGATAGCCATGACATCTCCTCGTCGGTGAACTTTCGAAGCCGATCCCTTGGGATCAGGCTTACTAAAGCCCTCTGACTCAATTGGGGTTTTGATCCTAGACTGCAGCCATAATGAGCGCCAGGCAATCGAAAATATCTGACTATCGCTTTAGAATAACTATAGTGAAAAGATCAGACATCGCGCCAGGCACCATTTGTAATTCAAATATGGGCATAAATCCCTTTCTTTTATTGATGCACTTAACGACTACTAAACTGTTACTAAATTATGAACCGTTCTCTCAATGGACAAACCCATGCCTGGCTAAAGGTTTTCGCGGTCAGCGCCCGACACCTCTCTTTTACGCGCGCTGCGGAGGAGCTACATGTCACCACGGGTGCGGTGAGCCAGCAGATCAAGCAACTCGAGGAGCGCCTGGGATTCAAGCTGTTTCGACGTCTGCCCCGACGATTGGAGCTGACCGATGAAGGCCGTCGCTTGTCCGCCGTGGTGGATGAGGCGTATCAATCCGTGGGCCAGGAAGTGCGCCGTCTGCGTAGCGGTGTCATGAGCGGCATCCTGCGCTTGCGCTCGGTGCCCTCCTTCCTCGCCAAGTGGGTAATGCCGCGACTGCCCCGGCTACAGGCGCGCTTCCCGGACATCGAGCTGCGCATCATTGCCGAAGACAGCAATATCTCGCTCCGCGAAGGCGAGTTCGACCTGGCACTGGATCTGAACGATGGTCGCTACCCGGGCTTTCACATCACACCGTTGATGGATGAGGTGATCTTCCCGGTCTGCGCGCCATCGCTGCTACGCGGAAGACCCCCACTCGCTCGACCCCAAGACCTCGCCTGGTATCCACTTCTACACGATGTCACTGCCTGGCGAGGCAGCCACGACTACGCCGAGTGGGAGCACTATCTACAAGCCATCGAGGCGCCGCGACTCAATTTGCGCCGCGGTTATACGTTCAACCGCAATCAACTGACCATGGACGCCGCCATCGCCGGCATGGGTGTAGCCATTGCACGGCGCACCCTGATCACCAACGAATTGAAGACCGGTGCGTTGATCGCACCGTTCGCGCAACGGGTCGCTACCGGCAAGCGCTACGGCATCGTCTACTCCCAGGGCGCTCTCGACGACCGGCGCGTCCGAGTGGTGCACGACTGGATCGTCGAGGAGGCCGAGCGGTCCGCGCCAAGTGAATAGCGCAAGAACTCCTGGAAAGTCCCGCTTGATGTGATGCCACTTCGCGACTCGACCATACCCAGACGCAAACACCCGCAAGCAAGGCTTGCGGGTGTTCGTGAAATAAAGTACCGAAGCCTCATCAGGCTTGCGAGAACGATTTATTCGTCGAGGAAAGAGCGCAACGGCTCGGAGCGGGACGGATGACGCAGCTTGCGCAACGCCTTGGCCTCGATCTGGCGGATGCGTTCGCGGGTGACATCGAACTGCTTGCCGACTTCCTCGAGGGTATGGTCGGTATTCATGTCGATACCGAAGCGCATGCGCAGCACCTTGGCCTCGCGAGCGGTCAACCCGCCCAGGACGTTACGGGTGGCCTCGATCAAGCCTTCACCGGTGGCGGAATCGATCGGCAGCAGCATGGTGCCGTCCTCGATGAAATCTCCCAGGTGCGAATCGTCGTCATCGCCGATCGGGGTTTCCATGGAGATCGGCTCCTTGGCAATCTTGAGCACCTTGCGCACCTTGTCCTCGGGCATCTCGAGGCGCTCACCGAGTTCCTCCGGTGTCGGCTCCCGCCCCATCTCCTGCAACATCTGCCGCGACACACGGTTGAGCTTGTTGATGGTCTCGATCATGTGCACCGGAATACGAATGGTGCGCGCCTGATCGGCGATCGAACGGGTAATCGCCTGGCGAATCCACCAGGTGGCGTAGGTCGAGAACTTGTAGCCACGGCGATATTCGAACTTGTCCACCGCCTTCATCAGGCCGATGTTGCCTTCCTGAATCAGATCGAGAAACTGCAAGCCACGGTTGGTGTACTTCTTGGCAATCGAGATCACCAGACGCAGGTTGGCCTCGACCATCTCTTTCTTGGCTCGGCGCGCCTTGGCCTCGCCAATCGAAAGGCGACGGTTGACTTCCTTGATCTCCGATACCGACAGCTGAATCAATTGCTCTTCGAAGGCAATCTTGCGCTGGGCACGCTTGATGTCACCGCGGAATACCTCGAGCTTGTCGGCATGCTTGGAATTCTTGGCCAGAAACTCATCCAGCCACTCGGCGTTGGATTCGTTACCCGGAAACGACTTGATGAAGGTCTTGCGCGGTACCTTACCCTTCTTGACGAACATTTGAAGAATGGTCTTTTCCTGCACCCGCACCTGGTCGACGCTAATGCGTACCTGACCCACCAACCGCTCGAAATGCTTGGGCACTAGCTTGATCGGGGAGAACAACTCTGCCAGACGCGCCTGCTCGGCAAGCGCTTCCGAGGATTTGACGCCATGCTTGTCAATGGCGGCCTTGGCAGCGGCATTCTGTTCGCGAATCTGTTCGAAGCGCGCCTTGGCTTCTTCCGGGTCAGGCCCACCAACAGACTCTTCCTCGGCGGCATCGTCATCGTCGCCGTCCTCGTCACCATCGACATCATCATCGCTGGCGACAAGTTCTTCTTCCTCCGGGACCTCGGCTTCGGCAACTCCAGGAATTCCTTCATCGGGATCGATGAACCCTGAGAACAGATCGGAGAGACGTCCGGGTGCCTCCTCATCCTGGGTGGCGTCGTAAGCGTCGAGAATGGAATCCACTGCGCCGGGCAGATAGGCCAGCGCCGACATCACTTCACGAGTGCCTTCTTCGATACGCTTGGCGATCTCGATCTCGCCTTCTCGCGTCAGCAGTTCCACCGTGCCCATCTCGCGCATGTACATGCGGACCGGATCGGTCGTCCGCCCGACATCACTCTCCACGGCCGCCAGCGCAGCCACCGCTTCCTCGGCAGCCTGCTCATCGGTGGATTGATCGGACATCATCAAAGTATCTTCATCCGGCGCCACCTCAACGACACTGATGCCCATGTCGTTGATCATGCCGATGATGTCTTCCACTTGATCCGGATCGGCGATATCCTCGGGAAGGTGATCGTTGACCTCGGAGTAGGTCAGGTAGCCCTGCTCCTTACCTCGCGCGATCAATTCCTTCAGACGCGATTGCTGCTGCGCATTTCCAGCCATAGAGACCCTATCTCGATGAAGAGGAATGAAACACCCGGATAAAACCGGCGATGAAGATTCGATTAACCGGAAATTATAGCGGCTAACAACACCAACCCACCAGTATTTTGCTTGCACCCTTATCCAGGTATGTTAATTTGATCTGTTGCGCTTTCTATCATTGCCTCTAGATGGTGGCAATTGGCCATATTTCAACCCGCTCACTGTTTGCGTGCGCCATTGCCTTTCAGCATCATCAGCAACTCCATCAAGCGCTGTTTCTCTTCCTTGGATAGTTTTTCGCCGCCTTTTTCCCTGGCCAGCAATGTATCAATCTCGTTTTGCGGGCTACAGCGCGATAAACGCTGCTGAAAATAGCCCACCAACCCATCCAGCTCGGCTGCCCTGGCGGCCCGCGGTATCAATAGCTCGCGCTTTGCCAATGTTTCCAGGCGACCACCTTCACGGGTTCCGTGAAAGTGCGCCAGCAATACTTGGGAGCTGCGGTAGCGCCCTGCGCGCAACAAACCAATGACCTCTCGGCAGAGCGCGCCGTCGTCTTCATCAGCGCACCAATCCAGGTTTTCCGGTAACCGCTCTACCAATTCTGGCTCATATATCAGCAACTGCAAGGTACGTGCCATGAGACTCAGCGGCTGCTCCCCACGTTCACGTTGCCGCCCGGGCGGTACCGAGGCGCCCAGGGGGGCATCATCAGGCCTCTCATTGGCCGCTGCGTCAGCTTCTTTTCCAGCCTGCTCTTTGGGACTCTCCCTGGCCCGCAACAGCGCGTGAAAGCGGCTTTGCTCGACACCGGTACGACTCGAGAGCTCGCGCAATAACAATGACTTGAGCACGCCATCCGGGAGTTGCTCCAGCGACTTGAGCACGCTACTCACGAAGCGCTCACGATCCTCTATATGCTTGAGGTTGCGTCCTTGGGACGCCTGCTCAAAAAGAAACTCTGATAAAGGGCTGGCGCAGGTGATACGGTCGGTGAACGCCTCCGGCCCCTCACGGCGCACCAGAGTGTCTGGATCCTCGCCCTCGGGCAGGAACAGGAAACGCGCCTGACGCCCATCGATCATCTGCGGCAACACGGTATCCAGCGCGCGCCGTGCGGCCTGACGTCCTGCATTATCGCCATCGAAGCAGAACACCACCTCGCCCACCAGGCGAAACAAGCGATTGAGATGATCTTCACTGGTCGACGTTCCCAGGGTAGCCACGACGTTACGGATGCCGAACTGAGCCAGGGCTACCACATCCATGTAACCTTCGACGATCACCAGACGTTCAAGCTGCCGATTGGCCTGGCGCGCCTCATAGAGACCATAGAGCTCACGCCCCTTGTGAAATACCGGTGTTTCCGGCGAGTTGAGGTACTTGGGTTTGGCATCGCCCAGCACGCGGCCGCCGAAGGCAATCGTTCGCCCCTTGAAATCGCGAATCGGAAACATCACCCGGTCGCGAAAACGATCGTAACTACGCCCGCTATCCTCGTGTTGCACCAGCAGACCGTATTCGACCTGTACCGCTTCCGAAATACCTTGCTCAGCAAGATGGCGCTTGAGCGCATCCCAGGCATGGGGCGCGTAGCCGATGCCGAAATCCTTGAGCACGTCTCGTGATAAGCCGCGGTGCTCCAGATAGTCGCGAGCCGCCTGACCCTCGCTCATTGGCAGGCGTTCACGAAAGAAATTCGCCGCCAGTTCGAGCAGATTGACGCCTTCGCGACGTTTTTTCTCCCGCGCCTGAGCCCGGGGATCGTCGGCGCCTTCCCGGGGGACTTCGAGTCCCTGACGCGACGCCAGTTGCTCCACGGCCTCGGGAAAACGCAGGTTGTCGTACTCCATCAAAAAGCGCAGGGCCGTACCATGCGCGCCACAGCCGAAGCAGTGATAGAACTGCTTGTCCTGGCTGACGGTAAACGACGGCGACTTTTCCTGATGAAAGGGACACAGCCCTGAGTAGTTACGACCCGCCTTCTTCAACTGCACCCGTTCGCTTACGACCTCTACCACGTCGACACGGGCAAGTAGATCGTCGATGAACCGTTGCGGAATTTGACCGGCCATAGGCAAAGAAGAATCCGAAAGACGTAGACAGGGGCTGCTTACCAAAACGACAGGCAATGTTTGTCTACAAAAACAAACGGCCACCGGATGGTAGCCGCTTGGCATCCCTCTGGGGTAGCACGCTACCCCCAGTACGGATCAATACAACCGTTCGAAACGCTTGTGCTCACGCTGCAACTTCTTGGCGTGACGCTTGACTGCTGCTGCAGCCTTACGCTTGCGTACTGCAGTCGGCTTTTCATAGTTCTCGCGACGACGTACTTCGGACAGCACACCGGCTTTTTCGCAGGAACGCTTGAAACGACGCAAGGCGACGTCGAACGGCTCGTTATCGCGTACTTTAACAGAAGGCATTAAGCACTCACCTACCTTGAAATCATGAGTTCGGTTTGACGTGCATATGGAGCGCCGTTGGGCATCGCGACTGCCCGCTTGCATAATGGGCAAACGACCAACGCAAATGCAAAGAGTTCTTAACGACCGCTGGACGCACGACCCAGTCTTACAGAGCGAAGTATTCTAGTCGTCGGCATGGCGCTTTGCAAATCGATTTGCTCCACCCCCTGCCGACAACGAACCAAAAGCCTTACCATAAGCGCCTTCAAGAATCGACGAGCCAATCATCATGCGCGTACTGGGGATAGAAACTTCCTGCGACGAAACCGGTGTCGCCCTCTACGATACCGATCGCGGCCTGCTGGCGGATGCACTCTATAGCCAGATTGCCATGCACGCCGAGTATGGCGGTGTGGTGCCGGAACTGGCCTCCCGTGACCATACCCGCAAGCTATTACCGCTGATTCAGGAAGTGCTCGATGATGCCAAGCTCACCCGGCGTGATCTCGATGGCATCGCCTATACCGCCGGTCCCGGCCTGGTAGGCGCCCTGATGGTGGGCGCCGCCACAGCCCATGGTATGGCCAAGGCACTCGATATACCGGTGCTGGGGGTGCATCACATGGAAGGCCATCTGCTCGCGCCCATGCTCGAGGACGAAGCCCCCGAGTTCCCCTTCATCGCCCTATTGGTCTCCGGCGGGCATACGCAACTGGTCGAAGTCGGCGGCTTGGGTCAGTACCGGCTGCTGGGGGAGTCCGTGGACGATGCCGCCGGCGAAGCCTTCGACAAGACCGCCAAGATGCTCGAACTGGCCTATCCCGGTGGGCCCGAGGTAGCGCGACTTGCCGAGCAAGGCGATCCAAAGCGCTTTCGCTTCCCGCGACCGATGACCGATCGACCCGGGCTCGACTTCAGCTTCTCGGGACTCAAGACCCATACCCTGACCACCGCCAATGCCCTGCGCGAGGCGAACGAACTCGACGATCAGGGGCGCGCCGATATCGCCCGGGCCTTCGAGGATGCGGTGGTCGATACCCTGGTGATCAAGTGCCGTCGGGCGCTGGACCAGACCGGCCTGAAGCGCCTGGTGGTCGCCGGCGGCGTCAGTGCCAACACGCGACTGCGCGAACGCCTGGGCATCGAAGTGCGCAAGCGCGACGCGCGTGCTTATTACCCTCGCGGGCGTTTCTGTACCGACAATGGTGCAATGATTGCCTATGTGGGTGCCCAACGCTTGCTTGCCGGAGAGCGCGACGACAGTGCCATGAAGGCGGTACCGCGCTGGCCGCTGGAAAGTCTTAAACTGCCTGCTTAGCTGCCAACGGATGGCTTTTGATTCGTGGCAAGACGACTTCCCAACTGGCGCATCGCATGGCATTACGATACGACTCTTCTCCGTCCTCCGCGTAGCGAGTGACGATGGCCTCCACCTCGCAATGAGCCGGCTTCCAGTCAAGATGAAAAGCCTTGGCAGTGCGCCCCAGGATCCGGCCTTGCCGGTCACGAATCAGATAACGATCTCCCGAGAAATCCAGGCGCAGAGCATCGCCGGGCCGCGCCTCACGAATAGCGTGATGGATGCTTGCCTGCTCGCTCTGGCGCCCCGCGTAGCCGAGATCGATATCCTGCATGCCAAGCAAACGATAGCGCACGTCCAAAGAGGGATCATGGCATCCCTGGAATGGGCGCCTTTCAGCACATTCAGCCACATCACGCGTAAAGATGTTATCCGAGCCGTAGGCACAGAGCGTCAGGGTCTCTTCGGCGCGGGTCATGGCGACATAGTAGAGGCGACGCTCCTCAGGCAGTTGGTCGAGGCGCTGGTTCCAACCACCATCGAGGACCACCACATGACGAAACTCGAGTCCTTTGGCGGCGTGCACGCTGCCCAGGAAAAGGCCTGGGCGCGGCTGCTGACGCATGTCGTGAGCATAGTCGTATAGCCAATCGACCAGAGTCTTGGGTGCCAGGCGATTATCGCCGAACTCGCCCAGGAGTTGCGCAAAGGCGGTCTCGAAAAAGCATCGCCATGACCCATCCAGACTCAGGGATTTGAGCATGCCAGGCAATTGAACTAGTTCCAGAGTCGCTTCATCCCCGGCACCCAAGCACCTGACCACGTCGAGGAATTCGCGCTGGCGAGTCAGAGGTGCGGTGCCTTGCTTGTCCGCTGCGAGAAAATAGTCCACATGCTCGCGCTCGCACCAGGCCTGTAACGGCCAGAGACAGCGATGGGTACGAGCCAATACGGCGCAATCCTGCCAGTCGTCGCGGCCTTCCAGGGCAAGTAGACGGCGAAGCTCCCCAAGCGCCGCCTGGGCCTGCAAATTACCGCTCGCGCTATCTTCCGGTGGCAGCGTCAGGCACAACACCCGCCCCTTGCGCTGATTATCCAGGTTCTGCCAGCGACCGGTAGCGGAAAGCTCTTCACGTCGAGCATCGACGCGTACTGGCTGCCTGGCTTTCATGCGCGCCGGATTGCACTCGATCAGATGATTGGCAGCCTCGATGATCGCCTTGCTGGAGCGGTAGTTTTCGATCAAATAGCTGGTAGAGGCCTGATATTCCTCGCGAAACTGTTCGATATAGCGATTGTTGCCGCCCCGCCACTGGTAGATGTTCTGATCGTCATCCCCCACGGCGAGAATGCATAGCGCCTGGTCATTGTCGCTGTGGCGTTTGGCCAGGCTGCTAACCAGATGATACTGACGCTCGTCGATGTCCTGGTATTCATCCACCAGGATGTACCGATATCCTCGCAGCAGACGCTCGCGCAGATCATCCTCGCCATCGAGGATACGCTTTCCTTCCAGAAGTGCCGCAGCCTCCTCGAGCAAGCCATCCAGCTCATCCTTGGCGATCGTATCGCGCCGCGTAAAACTAACGCCGGTCAAGCGCATGGCCATGGCGTGGTAGGTGAGCACAGTCAACCCATAGGCTTCGTTGCCTACCAGTTCAAGGAGCCGTTGGCGAATCTCATTGGCGGCGTGGCGATTGAAGGTCAGCGCAATGATGCTACTGGCGGGAATACGCCGCACGCGTAACAAATAGGCGACGCGATGCACCACCACACGGGTCTTGCCGGAGCCTGGGCCGGCGAGGATAAGACGATTGCCATCCTCCTCGTCGGTAACGATGGCTTTTTGTGTGTCGTTGAGTCCACCGACGATGGCGTGCCAGGAAGCTTCACTGGTAGCCAGCTTGAGCACGCTCGTCTTGCCCGCGAAATAGTGCCGAAGAAAATCCTGCTTGGTTTCCTCGAAATAATGGCGCACCAACTCTAGCGCCCTCGAGATTTCCTTGAGCGCAACTTCCGCATACTCTCGCATCACATGCACTTGGATGCGCTTTTCCCGGTAATGCTCGTCAAGCCTTTGATAATCCTTCTTGAGATAGTTCTGCTGCTTTTCGCGGTTGATTTCCAACGTCATGGCACGACGCATCACGGTCATGCCGTGGTTGAGGGTCAGCACCTCCTGTTGATGAAGGTAGAGCAGCACATGCTCCAGAGAACGACGCCGCTGATCCGGCTTTATGGTGGCGTTGAGATGCAGATCCTTGTCGATCAGTTGCAGCAACTCGCCGAAAGTGGTGCGCACCAGCAAATCCTTGCCACGAGCGTCGTCGGGTAGCTTGCCCACAAGGAAAGGCATCACCACTCCGGCGAGATCACGACGCTTCTCTCCTAGTTTCTGGACCTGCCACCAGGTATAACCACCGCGGATGCGCAGCTTGAGATAGTCTCGGTTGATCTGGCGCAGCTCTATGCTGCTGCGCTGCTGGCTATCGCCGTCTCGGTCCTTGGCCAGGCTGCGCAGCAATTGCAGAAGATGCAGGGGGAGCAGGTCTTGTCTATCTGTTCTATCCCGCAACCGTGCGGTCAAGGCAACCAACGCAATATCCTGCCAACCGCCCTGATCCGCATCGGGGGCCTGCTCGCGGAGTTCGTCGATCAGCGCCTTCTCCAGGCTCAGGGTCTTATCGAGCCGAGCACGCGCGTGTCCCGCCACCTTGTGACGCAAATAGATCGTCAGCTGGGTGTCATTCTCAAGCAGATTGAGCTGTTCGAGCTGTCTCAGTGCGGCACTCACTTCCTCGGAAGAGCGCCCGGTCAGGCTCATGAGATGGTCGGTATTGATGCGTTCATCCGCTTCCGCCTCGTACAGATAGCGCAGGATGACCAGAAACTCCTCTCTGCGACGCTGGGATAGCTTGGCCTTGTTCAAGCGCAGCTCGGCTTCCTCACGAGCCAAGGTAAGTCGAGCGGGAAAGATCCGCGTATGGTTCTCCTCCCGGCGCAGGAAATCGCCCCTTTCCAGCCAGGCAATGGCGGTCACCACCTTGGTTTCCGCGTTGCTGTCCTCGATCTCGAAGCTGGTGGTTACTTGTTCATCCTGAAGGATTTCTCCTGCAGTAATGACCAACCGCTGCGTTTGGCGTTGCTGACTCTCCAGGCGCACCTTGCGCAGGATCTGTTGAATATCGCGCAGACTAAGCTTGGCTCGCTCGCTGAGACCGAACTGGGTTTCGATGTCCTGGGGGTCGTAAAGTAGCACGCAGCGGGCCTGCTGCTGATCCCGTCCTGCTCGGCCCGCCTCCTGAAGATAGTTTTCCAGGGAGCCAGGAATGTCCGCATGAATGACCAGACGGACATCCGGCTTGTCCACGCCCATGCCGAAGGCATTGGTGGCGACGATCAGACGCAGGGTTCCCGCCTTGAAGGCATCCTGTATGTCCTTCTTCTCATGAGGCTGCAGGCCAGCATGGAAGTATCGACACGCCCAGTCCTGATGGGCCAGAAATTCCGCCAGCTGTTCCGCCTTGCTGCGGCTGGCCACGAACACCACTGCGCCCCCCTCGCGGTCAGTAAGCGCCTGTTCGAGCAGTTGCTGAATGCAGGGCCATTTCTCCCCGGGGGTAACGGGCAGAACGTCGAACTCGAGATTGACCCGATCCGGTTTGCCGAGAAACTCCTTGAAGGCGGTGCCCAACTCCTCCCGGAAATGCTCGCGGATATCGTCAAGCACATCCTGTTTGGCAGTAGCCGTAAAGCAGCCTATCGGCGCCTGAGTCGCTTGGCCGGTAAATTCACGAATGAAGCGCGCGGCATAGAGGTAGTCTGGACGAAAATCGTTGCCCCACTTCGATAGACAATGCGCTTCATCGAAGATCCAGGCACTGATTTGGCGGTTCTCGATGGCGCGGCGAAATGCCTTATTGCGAAACTGTTCCGGAGAGACCAGTAGAATACCCACGTCGCCTAACTGGATCTTTTCCAGGACTTCAGCCCGTTCGGGCATGGTCAGCAGGCCGTTGAGGGCGGCGGAACAGGAAATATTGCGTTCCAGAAGGCCATCCACCTGGTCTTTCATCAGCGACTGCAGGGGAGAAATAAGTATCGTCAGGCTGCCGTTGCGATGATAGCGGTTCAAGGCCGGCAACTGGTAGCACACGGACTTGCCGCCACCGGTCGCCAGCACCGCCAGCACCGACTCGTCTCGCATACCGGCCAGGGTGATGTCGTGCTGAGGGCTGTCGCCCTCCGGCTCGCGCCGAAAATCCTCGAAGCCGAAATAGCGCTTCAGTTCATGGCGGGGGTCGTGCACCGTGCAACAGTATTCACAGGCTGAGTTTCCGCAAGGGGTATCCCGCAGTTCATGGATCAGGCGAGACACTTCGGGAAACTGATGCCGAACCCAGGGCGCCAACACGGAGTTACCCCCCGAGACCCGCAGCCACGCCAGTACATAGGCCAGGGGCCAGTGCAATTCGACTTGCGCAAGGTCATTGTCGATGAGTCGGGCCAGACGGCTTCGGCATACTTTCAGATCACGACTCAGAGTAGGGTCCGTTTCCCGCAACAGCTTCGGCAACAGCAGCCCCACGGCATCCACTGATGGTGTTGCTTGGCCACTCAGCGCTGAAAAGAGGCTCCCCCATGCGCCCGAATTTCCGACCAGCGCCTGATAACAGAGCAGTTCATCCTGGTGTGTCTGGCCCAGGCGGCGAAGTGCGGTTTGCTGATCGCCGAAGAGCGTCAATGTCGAGCGGCAGTCAGCCAACGGAGAGTTGAGGCTGTCACGGATCAGTTTGTAATCCTTGATCAGCCGATGATAAGGGTTTTGAGGAAACGCCAGCGGCGACAGACGCAATGTATCCAGCGCGGGCAAGGCAAGTAGATCAAGGGAGGGTGCTACCTGTCGCAGAATAGGCAAATCATGTTCGAACACGTTGTGCCCAAGCAGAAACTCCGCCCCCGTTGCCAGCTCATCCAATTGGCGCAAAGCGCCCTCGACATCTTTGCCAGTATCCAGCTCAAGGGTGTCGCCGGTATCGATTCGCAGGGCACCGAGCTTGAATATCTGTGCTGGACGACCCGGCTTCTCAGGGGTCACTTCCAGATCAAAGATCAGACCTTTTTGCCAAGAGCACGGTACCATCCAGCATCATTCCTCCTGATATTCAGGAACGTTATAGCATAAGCATTTTATTTAGAAAGCCTTGATTAGAGCGGAGGATCAACAGGTTTTCTTCTCGAGATGCGCGGTTCGTCGCCGCTACCTAGTTGCCGAATATTCAGGACATGGCGCACCAGCACCAGCAGCGTAAAAGCGATGATGACCCATACGTAGTCCTGAGCCAGCCAGACGCTGGCCAAAGGCGCCAGGGTGGCGCTGGCCAGGGACGCGATGGCAGCGGTGCGCACTCGCCAGGCAAGCAGTGTCCAGCATGTGGCACACAGCAGGGCCACCGGGGGCGTCAGCACCAGCAATACGCCAAAGGCGCTCGCTACCGCTTTACCTCCGCGAAAACGATGCCAGACGGGATAGCTGTGACCCAATAGCACGCTCAGGCCAACCAACCCCTGGGCCCAGATCGGCAAACCTGCACTCTTTGTCAGCCATAGCGCCGGCATCCCCTTGGCGGCATCGAAGGCTAACGTCGCCAGGGCCAGGCGTTTACCATATAGCCGCAGCACATTGGAAAACCCGGGATTACAGGACCCTCTCAGGCGCGGATCGGCAACGCCGGTTCGGCGGCATATCCATACCGCGCCCAGGCAAGAGGCGCATAGATAGCCCAGCCCCATCAGTAAGCCAGTCTGCCAAGCGGTAGTCGTGAACAACGAGGAAAGCGACATGAAGCCTTCGACAACGGAACGAAGCCATGATTCTGCCACCTCGCTGCCTTACAATCGAAGCTTTGTTCATCGCCAAAGGATAGGGATGTGGATCTTGTACTGATCGAAGGATTGCGCGTCGAAACCGTCATCGGGGCTTATGACTGGGAGCGCAGCATCCGTCAGCGACTGGTGCTGGACCTGGAAATGGGCACCGATATTCGCCCCGCTGCGGCACAGGATGATCTGACCAAGACCCTGGATTATGCCGCCATCAGCGCGCGCATCGGCGAATTCGCCGACGCTAGCCACTTCGAGCTGGTGGAGACCTTTGCCGAGCGCTTGGCTACTTTGTTATGCGAAGATTTCGCCATCCCCTGGCTGCGCCTGACGCTACGCAAGCCCGGCGCCGTGGCGGAAGCTGCTGCCGTTGGTGTGTGCATCGAACGTGGGAAACGCGAATGACACAAGTCATCGTCGGCATCGGCAGTCACATTGATCGAGAGCGCCATATCGGTGCTTGTCTCGATGCGTTATCGGCCGAGTTCGGCGACCTGCGCATTTCCCGGGTGTTCGAAAGCAAGCGGGTCGGCACTCAAGAGGGTGGAAACGTCTATAACCTGGTGGTGACCTTCGAAAGCCAAGCCCCGGTCGGCGAATTGAAGACGTGGTGCAAACACACGGAACAGGCCAACGGTCGAACCGACCAGGGCCCGGTGCCCTTGGATATCGACCTGCTCAGCGTGGGCGATCTAGTCGGTTGCATCAATGGTGTCACGCTGCCCCACGCCGATATCCTGCGTTACGCCTTCGTGCTCAAACCACTGGCGGAACTGCTGCCGAACGAGTGCCATCCGATCACCGGCCAACGCTATGCCGAGCTCTGGGCGAATTTCGACCTGGGAGAGCAGCAACTGTGGCCGGTGCACTTCACGTGGCGAGGGCAGGTCATTTCCCAGACCGACTGAGCTTCCCTGGTTGACGTCATGACGTTGGCAGCATTTCGCTCTCTTCCAGAAGCAACGCAACCAGCTCCGCTGCCGATAATTCCCGCGCTAGTGGCGCCCCCTGGCCCGCCCACTGGGCGGCAAACTCGTGATTTCCGAGTTGTGAGGCGGCCGCGTTGAGGCGCTTGGTCGCATCGTAGGCAAGCGGATAGTCGGCGGGCGGCGGGCTGCCTTCCGACTCGCCGAAAGCAATCAGTCGATTGACCATGCCTCGTGCAGGCCGCCCGGATAACACCTTGGTTAGCCGGGTTTGTGTCGCCCGCTCGCTTTTCAGACTCTCGCGGTAGGCGTCATTCGCCGAGGACTCCGGGCACCGTATGAACGCCGTCCCGAGCTGAACAGCCGTCGCACCGAGATCCAGCACCGACTTGATGGCATAGCCATCCATGATGCCGCCTGCCGCAATGATGGGCAGCGCCGTCTGACGCGACAGCAACCGAACGAGCACCATCGTGCTCAAGCATTCATCGGTCGCGCTTGGATCGAAAATGCCTCGATGCCCGCCGGCTTCGATGCCTTGAGCCACGATGGCGTCTATTCCCGCCTGCTCGACCAACCTTGCCTCACGGGGGCAGGTGGCCGTCGCCATCGTGTAGATGCCGGCATTGCGCAGTGAGGCGATACGATCGGCCGAAGGCAGGCCGAAATGGAAGCTGACCACAGCGGGTTTCAGTTCGAGCAGCATCTCGAACGTCTCGGTGTTATCGATGAAGGACGTGTAGATTTCGTCAAGGGCACTGGGTAATTCCAATCCAGCCTCGGCGAACAGCGGGGCAAGATGCTCAAGCCAGGCCGTCTCTCTCTCGGCGTCGCGCTTTGCGGGCGCATGGCAGAACAGGTTCACGTTGAACGGTCGTTCGGTCAAGGCGCGGGTCTGCTCGATCATTTGGCGAGCCTTAGCGGTCGTGCTGGTAGCGATCCCCAACGAACCAAGACCACCGGCATTGGACACCGCCGCCGCCAACGCAGGCGTGGCAACACCCGCCATCGGCGCTTGAATGATGGGATGGCGGATACCCAATCGTTCGAGAAATTTTCTGGTAGGCTGCATGGCGATTCCTTTGTCGATAGATGATGAACGAAAGCGTAGTGAGTCTATCAATCGCCCGCCAGAGCCGCCTCGATCTCGGCTTGCCTACGCCGGGCCAGCTCCTGACCCAACTTGCCGCCCTTGAATCCCTCGTCGACGAGTTGACGCGGCGATACCTGGGACGCCAGCCGCCAGGCCAAGGACAGGTCTGCGGCCAGTGTTTCGTCTTGGAGACTCACCAGGGAAAGCAAGGGCGCGACCCGCTCGCTGCGCCGCCAGGCGTCGATGGCGTTCAGCCAGCGCAGGACCCGCTCGGCTTGCGGCGTGCGTTCGGCGGCCTCGTCACGAAGTTCCCGGGTCAGCCTCACCTGTCGCGCCAGATCTCGCCAGGCGTTGGGGATGCGCAGACGCTCTTCAAGCGCCTGACGCGATGGCTCATCGAGATGTTCGCAGAGTCGTGCCCAGCGCCAACGAGCCAGATGCCCGTTGTCTTCTGGCAGGCGCGCCATTCGCGCCAGGGCCGACGTTAGCTCGGCGTCGTCCGCTGCAAGCTCGGGCATCAAGGCCTTGAGCGCCCCACAGTCTTGCAGTGTCTCGAAGTAGGCTTGTGGATGGGGCTCGCCCAGCGCGTTCTCGGTTTCCTGCCAGACGCGCTCGGCGACCAGATGCGCGATCTCGCCATTCACCGCAAGCTGACGCATCAAGGCCAGGGTCTCGTCGGCGATGACAAACCCCAGTCCCTGGTAGCGGGCCAGAAAGCGTGCGGTGCGCAGTACTCGCAACGGGTCCTCGATGAACGCCGGCGACACATGTCGAAGTATCCTTGCGTCGAGATCCTCAAGACCGTTGAACGGGTCGATCAGTTCACCGTCGAGGGTTTCGGCCATGGCGTTGATGGTCAGATCGCGCCGGGCCAGATCCTCTTCCAGCGTCACCTCGGGGTTCGCATGGACCTCGAAGCCGGTATAGCCATGGCCTTGCTTGCGCTCGGTGCGGGCCAGCGCATACTCCTCCTGCGTGACCGGATGCAGGAACACCGGAAAATCCCGCCCGACCGGCCTGAAGCCACGCTCGCGCATAGCCTCAAACGTCGCACCGACCACCACCCAGTCCTGGTCGACCACCGGCCAACCGAGGCGCGCATCGCGCACCGCCCCGCCGACGCGATAGACCTCGAGCCCCTGGATGACTGGATCCTGGGATGTCACCGTGCAACTCGCTGAGGATGTCTGACTTCCCAGTCGACGAAACCGCCGTCCAGGCTGTAGACCTGCTCGAAACCCTGCCCGACCAGCCAACTCGCCGCCTGCTGACTGGAATGACCGTGATAGCACACCACCACCAGCGCACGCTCGCGAGGGGTATCAGCCAGTAGATCGCCTACCGTGGTGTTGTCGAGGTGACGACTCCCGGGTATGTGGCCCTGGGCATAGCTCAAGGGGTCACGAATATCCACCAGGGTGAGCGGCTGAGCATCGTCCAGCCACGCCTTGAGGGTGGCCTGATCGAGATGATCAAAGGCGAGATGTTCGAAAGATTGGCTCATGAGCACCTTCTGCGTGATGTAATTAACCTTGCTGGCTAGGTTCGCTGACCCGTTCGCCGTTGTCGAGGTTCAGCGCCGTCAGGCTGCCGCCCCAGACGCACCCGGTATCCAATGCCTCGACCCGTACAGCGGCATTGGGAGTACGCCCCTGCAATGCGGCCCAATGGCCGAAGATGAAGCGCGGATCATCATCTCGGGGAAAGGTAAACCAGGGCTTGAACCCCGGCGGTGCCGAATCGAGCCCTTCCTTGGCGTCGAAATCCAGGGTGCCGTCGGCGGCGATGAAGCGCATGCGGGTAAAGACGTTGACGATCATCCGCAGGCGATCGATACCCTCCAGGTCGTCTTCCCAGCGCGCCGGCGCATTGCCGTACATGCACTCCAGGAAGGCTCCGCTTTCGTTACCGCGCAGTACCGCTTCCGCCTCTTCGGCCAGCCTCCGCGCCTGGTCGAGGGACCAGTGAGGCAACACCCCGGCATGGGTCATCAGCGTGCACCGATCACTGGCGCTGCCATCGTCGACCCATAAAGGCAGGGCCTGCAACCAGTCGAGCAGCGTCTCACGATCCGGCGCGGCGAGTATATCCTCCAGGGTATCCGAACGCTTGGGCGTCGCCCGGCCTCGGGCGACTGCCAGCAAGTGCAGGTCATGGTTACCCAGAATCACCCGCGCCGCGCCGCCCAGATCGCGAACCTCGCGCAAACAGGCCAGAGAGCCGGGCCCGCGGTTGACCAGATCGCCGGCCAGCCACAGGCTATCCCGGCGCGGGTCGAAGCTCAAACGCTCGAGCAGAGCGACGAATTCATTGTGGCAACCCTGAAGGTCCCCGATGGCATAGGTGGTCATGGGTCTCCTATCAAAAAATCGTGAAGAAGATGAACGGCAATCAATGCACCTGATTGGGGCCCGCCAGGCGAAAGGGTGCGATAGCGACTTCGAAGGACCGATGCGCAGCGGTATCCACACAGGTATAAGTCCCCTCCATGACACCGACCGGACAGTCGAGCACCGCACGACTGGTATAGCGAAAGGTCTGTCCCGGTCCGATCATGGGCTGCTTGCCGACCACCCCTTTGCCGCGCACTTCCTGGACCTTGCCGCTACCCTGGGTGATTTTCCAGTAGCGCGCCAGGAGTTGTATCGAATGTGTGGAGTGGTTGTGAACGGTGATGGTGTAGCTGAACACGAAACGCTGCTCGGCCACCGACGACTCATCGGCGCGGTAGGTCGGCTCCACCTCGACGTGTACGTCCTGGGCGCGTTCGTTCATACACCCTCCCCCGCCAGGTGGTTGGCGATGTCCACAAACTCGGCCACGCTCAGCGTCTGCGGCCGCCGCCCCGGATCGACCCCCAAGGCCTCGAGAGTGGCCACATCGAGTCGCTGCTTGAGATTGTTGCGCAGCGTCTTGCGCCGCTGACCGAACGCCTCGCGCACGATGTCGGCAAACAGAACTTCGTCCGCGGCTGGATGCGGCAGCGTCTCGTGCGGCACTAGACGAACGATGGCCGATTCGACCTTGGGCTGCGGCGTGAAGGCTTCCGGCGGCACGAGAAACAAGGAGTCCACCTGACAGTGATACTGCGCCATGATCGACAGGCGTCCCCAATCACTACTGCCCGGCGTCGCTGCCAGGCGCTCGACCACCTCTTTTTGCAGCATGAAATGCATGTCGGCTACCGCACCCCGCGTCGCGAGCAGATGAAAGATCAGCGGTGTGGAAATATTGTAGGGCAAATTGCCCGCTATACGCAGCGGCGGCCCATCCCCTCGGAGTGCGGCGAAGTCGAAGGTCAATGCGTCGCCTTCATGGATCACGAAATCCGGGTAGTTGAAAAACTGCACGCGCAAGCCAGGAATCAGGTCACGGTCGAGCTCGATCACTTCGAGTTTTCCCGTGGCCTCGAGCAGTGGCTCGGTCAAGGCACCCTGGCCGGGACCGATTTCGATCAACCGCTGCTCGGGACGCGGCGCAATAGCCCCCACGATGCGTGAAATGATACCCGGGTCGCGCAGGAAATTCTGGCCGAAACGCTTGCGCGCACGAGGTGTTGGAGGGCGAGATGCCATACGAAAAAAGTGTCCTTGCTATAGTAGCCTGCCAATCAATCAATGGGGGCGAGAGGCGTTGGCCATTTTGACCGCTACCTCGAGAGCCTCGTACAGGCTGCCGGTATCGGCCTTGCCGCTGCCGGCCAGATCCAGGGCGGTGCCATGATCCACGGAGGTGCGCACAATGGGTAGCCCCAGCGTGATATTGGCGGCGCGACCAAAGCCTGCGTACTTCAACACTGGTAGCCCTTGATCATGATACATGGCCAATACCGCATCGACGCCGTCAAGATGTTTGGGGGTGAAAAGTGTGTCCGCGGGCAAGGGGCCGTCGAGGACCAACCCCTCCTCACGTAGTCGCGTCAATGCCGGAATCAGGATATCGATCTCCTCGCGCCCTAGATACCCACCTTCACCGGCATGCGGATTGAGGCCACAGACAGCGATACGCGGTTGTGGGACGCCAAAATGATGCTTGAGATCGTCGTCGAGAATGCGCAGCACCCGGCACAATCCATCGACCGTGATGGCCTCGGCCACCTTGCGCAGCGGCAAGTGCGTGGTGGCAAGCGCCACCCGCAGCTCTTTGCCGGTGGCACGGGTGGCGAGCATCATCACCACCTCTTCGATTCCACAGGCATCACGTAGGTACTCGGTATGGCCGGTGAACTGCGGATGCCCCCCCTCGATGATCACGCCCTTGTGCAGCGGCGCGGTGACCATGGCCTGAGCCCTGCCCCGACGACAGGCATCAATCGCAAGGTCGAGTACGTCAAGCACATAGTCCGCGTTACCAGAGTCGAGTCGGCCCGGCACGACAGGTACTTGAAGCGCTACCGGCCATACCGGCAAGATTCCGGGACGCGGGACCGGCACTGCGTCCTGCTCACCGAGCACGCGACACTCTACCTCGAGCCCCAATTGAGCAGCCCGCTGGGCCAGCATGTCAGGATCGCCCACCGCCACGATACGGCCCGGCAGGGCCTTGTGTGTGGCGGCCAGCATCAGGAGCAGGTCGGGACCAATACCGGCCGGTTCGCCGGTGGTCAGCGCCAGCACCGGCGTACTCATCCGGCGTCTTGTTCCAGACGATTATCGACGTAGGCCTCGGCGCGAATCTGCTGCATCCAAGTTTCCAGCTCATCGTTGACCTTGCGCTGGAACAGCGTCTGACGTATCTGTTCGCGCTGAGCCTCGTTGGTGACATCTTGCTGACGCCGCTCGAGCACTTCGATCAAGTGATAGCCAAAGCGTGAGCGCACCGGCTGGGAGACCTGGCCCACGGACAGCGAGTTCATGGCTTCCTCAAAGCCAGGCACCATTTGTCCGGGACGTACCCAGCCCAGATCGCCACCGTTGAGGGCGCTACCGCGATCGTCGCTGACCTCCTGGGCGACACGTGCGAAATCTTCACCGGAAGCAATACGCTGGCGCGCCTGTTCCGCCAGGGCCTCGGCCTGCTGCGAATCACGGTTGGGATTGGTCTCGATGAGGATGTGACGCACGCGCTGCTCGTCGACGACGGCCTGCTGCTGAGCGTTACCACCCTCCTGCGCCTGCAGCTTGATCAGGTGAAAGCCGTTGGGACTTCGAATCGGCTCACTCACCTGCCCGACATTCAACTGTGGAATCACATCGGCAAACCCAGCAGGAATCTCGGCGGCGCGCCGCCAGCCCAGGTCCCCGCCTTCCAGGGCGTTGGATCCATCGGACTGCGCCGCGGCCAGCTCGGCAAAATCGGCGCCGGACTGCAGCTGCTGATACAGCGCCTGAACCTCGCGCTGTGCCGACTGTACCTGCTCCGGGCTCGGCGACTGGGGCAACCCTACTAGAATGTGGCTAAGACGGTAACGGGTATTGTCACTACTGCCCTGCTGGTCGATATAGCGCTGGATTTCACGGTCGGAAACATTGATGCCACTGGCAACGCGGCGCTGCTGCAGTTCGCGCATCAGCATCTCACGTTGAACCTGCTCGCGCACCACCGCCAGGGAAAGGCCATCCGCCTCCAGGGCATCAGCGAATTGATCGAGGCTCATGCCATTGTTCTGAGCAATGGAACGCACCGCCCGATTCAGCTCGGTATCGTCCACGGACAGGTTGGCCTTTTCGGCCATCTGCAACTGGATCTGCTCGACGATCATGCGCTCCAGTACCTGGCTGCGCAGTGCCGCTTCATCGGGCAGGGCAATGTTGCGACTGGAGAGTTGGCTGCGCGTCTGGATGACACGGTCTTCCAGCTCACTGGCCATGATGGCGTCGTCGTTGACGACCGCCACGATACGATCCAACGGCTCGGCGGCCAGCGCTTGGCCAGTGGCACTCAATGCCAGTACCAGTGACAGGGCTAATGTCGAGCCCAGCGATGCAAACATGCGTTTGCCCATGCAAAACCTCACTTGCTATCTAGAATTGTGTCGGTTGATAACCGGGAATGGACTCCTCGAAGAAGGCATCGGTTCCCTGACCGACGCCGCCCAGCCCCTTGAATACAAAACTCAGGAAGAGCCCACGATCGGTATAGTCGTCTTCGATGGTATTGGCGGTATCATTGTCCTCGATCCATTCACGCCAGGCGACCTGGACCCCGTAACAGCAATCGTTCCATTGCACGCCGGCCAACTGTTCCAGGGAGCGGTCGTTGGTATTGTCGTAGGTGAAGCGACCGATCAGATCCAGACTCGGGCTGGCTCGATAGGCGAAGGAGACATCGTACTCCTCGCGATCGTAGCTCAATTGGTCCTCAGGGTCGCCGGAGGGATCGAAGCCCTCGAGCTGCCAGCGGTAGCCCAGGTTGAGCACGTGGCCGGCAGGATCGCGGTAGCGCACATAGCTTGCCGTGCGCTCGGTGAGTTCGCGATCCGGGTCGTAGAACCATTCATAGCGCGTGCTCCAGCGATCGGTGATCTGCCAGTCGAGCTGGGTGACCACCGGCGAGCGATCCCGAGTGGCATTGTACCAGCGCTCGAAGTTGGTCTCCCGATCGGGCAGTGTGTCCGGATCGCCGTTCATGTCGATATTGCGATCCTCGAAGTAGGCACTCTGCCCTACCCCCAGCGATAGACGCTGGCGACCGCTGTCATCCTCGAGAAAACGGGTCGCCACGCCATAGGACACCTTGTTGACATCGCCGATCCGATCGGCGCCGGTAAAGCGATAGGGCGACCACAGCTGGCTGTAGGAGAAGGCGCGCTCGTCGGTATCGAAATCCGGGAACTCGCTCTGGTCGCGCTCCGGCACGTAAGCGTAGTAAAGACGCGGCTCCAGCGTCTGGCGCCAGTCGGACTCGAACGCACGCAGATCACGCTCGAAGATCAGGCCGCTGTCCATCGAGCCGACCGGCACGGTACGTGTCAGATCGATATCGCGATCGGTATTGCGCTGGCCGTAATCCAATTCATAAGCGGTTTGCAAAAGCTCGAAGCGCGGTTCGAGAAAGCCCCAGGGAACGTCGTTGCGCCAACCGACCGCCGGCGCCAGGTGAACCCGTGAGCCGGTCGCCGATTCCGCTATCGGCACCCGGCTCTCGTTGACATCACGCCAGAAGTAGGTCGCGTTGGAGCGCCACTGCTGATACAGGCCGTTGTCCTGGGACCAGCCGGCGTTGGCGGTCAAGCTCGGCAGACGGTAGAACGGCTTATCGCTATCTGACAGCGGAAACTCCATTTTCTGGTAGCCCTGGGTCTTGGCTTCGAGAAACCAGGTAGAACCGGTGTAGCTGAGCTGGGCCAGGCGAGAGAGATACTCGGTATCGCTTTCGGCGAAATTGCGCCCGAAATCCTCGAAGTAGCGCCCATCGCTGGCGGCTCCGTAGCGCAGGTCATAGCGCAGTCGTGGGGTGAACCGCCCGCTGTGGGCGTAATCCACGTACCAGCGATCCTCACCTTCGAAAACGTCCCTGGGATCGTTGGGATTGTCGTTGTCACCACCCTCGTCGCTGGACAGATAAGCCCCCTCGATCTGCCCCACGTCCTCGGAGAACAAGTAACGAAACTCACCCCCCAGCAATAGTCCGTGATTACTCAGCCAGCGCGGCGTCAGGGTGGCATCGTAGTTGGGGGCCAGGTTGAAATAATACGGTTGCGCGTAATCGAAGGAGTCCCCGGAAAAGCCCAGGGTCGGCCATAGAAAACCGGACTGACGCCGATCATCGATAGGAAAGCGCACCCAGGGCCAGTAGAAAACCGGTACCCGGCCAACCTCCAGGCGCGCATTGGTGGCGGTACCCACGCCCTTCTCACGATCGAGCAGGACATCGCTGCCGATCAATCGCCACAACCGGCTATCGGGTTCGCAGGTGGTGAAGCTGGCGTCGGTCAAGCGATAACGACCATCTTCGAGGCGTGCCAGACGCTGGGCGTCGCCACGCAGACGTTGCTCATGGGCCACGTAATGCGCACTGTCGACCTGGGCGGCATCACTGTCGAGGGCCAACTGGGCCGCGCCGCCTCGCACCATTAACCCCTGGTCGCGCAGCGTCAGCGGTCCTTCTGCAAATACCGTATCCCGAGCGGCGTTGACTCGCACCTGGGACGCCTCGAGCTGGCTGGCATTGCGGCGTAATATGACGTCGCCGCGCAGCAATGTTTCGCCCTGCTTGCCGTACTCGGCGCTATCGGATGACGACAGTACCTCCCGAGGCGTCTTGCCGGGAGCAAGTCGATAGTCCGGCATGACGTAGCGGCCTCGACAAATGGCGCCGGCGGGGGCATCGTCGCCCCAGGCCTGCCAATCGAGCTGATCTGCCGGTAGTGTCGGCGGCGGTGCGGCCTGAGCACTGTTCGTGACCAGGCCGGCGAGGGCAGTCCACAACAATCGCTTGCCCATGGGTCCTCGGTGTCCTTGGCGGTTGGAATCGGTATTATACAGTCCCTTAGCCACACGTCTTGTTCTCGATGACCTGGCGGTGAAAACAGAGAATGTAAAGCTAAGCTGTCCCCAGAGGGTGTTTACAAAACAGGCGAACGAAGGCAAGACAAGGCGAAATTGAACGAAAAAGCGCAGTTTACACGGGGTAAATGAGCATTTTGAGGACAATTTCAACGCTGTATTGCCGAGTGCAGGCGTTTTGTAAACACCCTCTCAGCATGCGGTGGCCAATTATCCCCGTCAACCAAGGAGTCCCTATGTCCAACGCTGGAGAGACCGACCGCCTGGATACCCTACGCGAGTGGGCGACCGCCCGTCATCGTCTCCCTTCGGATGCGCGCCTGGAACTGGCGGCGGGCGATGCGAGCTTTCGTCGTTACTTCCGGCTGTGGCTGGAGGGAGGCCGTACCCGCATTCTCATGGATGCACCACCGGAAAAAGAAAATAGCCAACCCTTCGTCGCTATCGCCGAAGCCTGGCGCAATGCCGGATTACCGGTACCCGCCATCCACGCCACCCATCTTCCTGGTGGCTTCATCGAACTCGAGGATCTGGGCGACGCCCCCTTGCACCTGTTTCTTGGCGAGTGCGAGAGTGCGGCGAGCCTGTCCTGGCATGACCGCGCGCTGGATCTGATCACTACATTACAGAACCGCGCACCCTGCACAGGCTTGCCGGTCTACGACTCCAGCCTGCTCGCCCGAGAGCTGGACCTGTTTCCCGACTGGTGTCTGGAGAAGCTACTCGATATCGCGCCACCGGCCTGCTGGCCGGTCTTGCATCAGCGCCTGATCGATCTGGCTCTGGGTCAGCCCATGGCGGCAGTGCACCGGGATTTCGATGCCATGAACCTGATGCTGCACGATGACCGACTCTGGCTGATCGACTTTCAGGATGCGGTACATGGGCCCATTACCTACGATCCGGTTTCGTTGCTACGCGGACGCTATTGCCGTTTTTCCCGGGAGCGCTACACCGCCTGGCTGGAAGCGTTCCGACGCCAGGCCATCGTGGACGGACGCCTCAGGGCCAGTGTCGACAGCGACAGCTTCCTGCATCTGGCCGACACCATGGCCGCCCAACGCTGCCTAAAGGTACTGGGTATCTTCTGCCGTTTGACCCTGCGCGATGACAAAGCAGGCTATCTGGCACGCCTGCCCCACTTTCTGAACCATCTGCGCGACAGCCTGACGCCCTGGTCGGAGTTCGACGAGTTTGTCGACTGGCTCGATGACGTCTTCACTCCGTCCTTGGAACGCAAGCTGACGACGCGCGGCATTTCAGGAGCGGGCGCATGAAGGCAATGATTCTCGCCGCGGGACTTGGCACCCGCATGCGCCCCCTCACCGACCACACCCCGAAACCCCTGCTCGAGGTCGGCGGCAAACCGCTGATCGTGCATCATCTCGAGCGCCTGGCCGCCGCCGGCATCGAGGACATCGTCATCAATGTCAGCCACCTTGCCGAGCAGATCATCGAGACCCTGGGCGACGGCCGCCAGCACGGTGTGCGCATTCGATGGAGCCGGGAGGACACGCCGCTGGAAACCGGTGGCGGCATCCGCCAGGCGCTGCCACTACTCGGCAACGCGCCTTTCCTGCTGGTCAATGGCGATGTCTGGTGCGACCTCGACCGAGATTGGCTCGCGCCCTTGAGCGACGACCTGGCCCGCCTAGTGCTGATCGACAACCCGGATCATCATACCAGCGGGGATTTTCATCTCGATGCCGATGGTCGCGTACACAACAACGGCCAGCCACGCCTCACCTACTCCGGCATCAGCCTGCTCGATCCAGCCCTGGTCGCCGATCAGCCCCCGGGAGTCTTCAAGCTGGCGCCACTACTGAGTGATGCCATGGCCGAGAATCGTGTCGGCGGATGTCATCACCGCGGACCCTGGGTCGATGTGGGCACCCCGGAGCGGCTGCGAGCATTGGATGCCTGGCTGCGACGGAGATCAGAATGAACTTCAGGATGACCACTTAACGAGGGCCGGCGCGCAAGTGCTATGCTGCTTCTCACGTCAACGCTCGCAGTGGAGAAAAGAGCTTATGAAAGCCAGCGTCAAATGGACCGAGGGTCGTCAATTCGTCGCCGAAGCCGGCAGTGGTCACAGCGTGGTGATCGATGGTCCGCCGGATCATGGAGGACGCAACACCGGACCGCGTCCCATGGAAATGCTGCTGATGGGCATGGGTGCCTGCACTGCCTTCGACGTGCTCGAGATTCTCGAGAAATCCCGGGCCCCGGTGAGCGACTGCGCCGCCAGCCTCGAGGCCGAACGTGCCGACAGCGTACCCAGCGTATTCACCAAGATTCATGTGCACTTCACCGTCACCGGTCAGGGTCTCAAGGAGAGCCAGGTCAAGCGCGCCGTCGAACTTTCGGCAGAAAAGTACTGCAGTGCCTCGATCATGCTGACTCGTGGCGGCGTCGAGGTGTCCCATTCCTACGAGATCGTCGATGCCTAGACGGGTATGCGCGCATGTCTGAGTTCCGGCGCAATTTTTTTACGCCACACGAGTGCGTCATTGGCGCAGGCTGTGCATAATACGCGCCTTCTCTTCAGGTCAGGTCGGTAGCGAGCGTTTCTTCGCCTTACCACAACAGACGTATCGTCGCGGCTTGTCTTGTCCCGGTTCCGGCGCCCGCTCGCCGGATAGTCATCCTTTGATCGATTGGGAGGTTCGGACGTGAGTGGAAATCTCCGACTCCACGGGTTCAACAACCTGACCAGCTCCTTGAGCTTCAACATCTACGATATCTGCTACGCCAAGACGGAAGAGCAGCGCAAAGCCTACATCGACTACATCGATGAACTCTACAACGCCGAGCGCCTGACTCAGATACTCAAGGATGTCACCAATATCATCGGCGCGCATGTGCTCAATATCGCCCGCCAGGATTACGAGCCTCACGGCGCCAGCGTGACCATCCTGATCGCCGAGCATGAACTCGACGATGCCGACGTGGAACACACCGAACCCGGTCCCGGCCCACTACCTCAGGCCGTTGTCGGCCATCTGGACAAGAGCCATGTCACGGTGCACAGCTATCCGGAATCCCACCCGGACAACGGCATCAGTACCTTTCGCCTGGATATCGATGTGTCGACCTGTGGCATGATCAGTCCGCTCAAGGCGTTGAACTACCTGATTCATAGCTTCGACTCGGATATCGTCACCACCGATTACCGGGTACGCGGTTTCACTCGGGACGTGGATGGTCGCAAGCTGTTCATTGATCACGACATCACCTCGATCCAGGATTATCTGGCGGACGATACCAAGCACGCCTACCAGATGGTCGACGTCAATGTCTATCAGGAGAACATGTTCCATACCAAGATGCTCCTGAAGGACTTCAACCTCGACAACTACCTCTTCGGCACTTCGCGCCGCGATCTGACCTTCGAGGAAGCCAGGGACATCGAGAGCCGACTACGCAAGGAGATGCTCGAGATCTTCTATTCGCGAAATCTGGATTGACTCGGCCAGCGCGAGAATGCCTGGCTCATACCCTTGTAACAAAGCCCGCGACATTGAAATGGCGCGGGCTTTGTACTTGGTACGCGCTGCGTCGCTTATAGGCGAGATACGCTCAGCGTCATCACCTTCGACACCAATCGCATGCCGAGCTTGACCGGTGCCGGGAAACGGCTGCCACCGGCCTCCAGTGCCCAATGCTCATGGTGCGCCTCGTCTTCGCGCATCTGCTCGAGAATGGCGCGGGAACGCCGATCGCCACTGGGCAGCCGATCCAGATGACTATCGAGATGCCGTCCCACTTGCTCCTCGGTAGCGGCAACGAACCCTAGACTGATGTTGTCACCCACCGCGCCGGCCAGCGCGCCCATACCGAAGGAGGAGGCATAGAACAGCGGATTAAGATAGCTGGTACGACCATTGAGTTCCGTGAGCCGCGCATCGCACCAGGCGAGATGATCGACTTCTTCCTGCGCGGCTTTCTCCATCTGTGCGCGCGTGTCCGCCAGCTTGGCGGTCAGCCCCTGACCTTGATAAAGCGCCTGAGCACAGACCTCACCGGTATGGTTGATACGCATCAGGCTTTCAGCCTGGCTGCGCTCGCTTTCGCTCATTTCGACGTCCTGCTGGCCCGTGGCCGGCGAGGGGCGGGATGACTGGGCAGCATGCGGCACCAGCGTGCGCAGGATGGTATCGAATTGATGAATCAGATTGTCGGTGCGGGTGAGCTTGCGATCCATGATGAACTCCCGGGAAGTGCGTCACTCATTGTAGACGAGCCATGCAAGGAGCAGAAGCGAAGGTTGGTTTCAAACGGACACGTTCAGGCTGATTTGGCGCTGCAACTCGACGCATACGGCTCACATTCAGGTCATATAACTAAAAAAACTAAAAAATATAAATATATCGGGTCAATATAGCGACAAAACTCCTGTAAATTTGGTTAACTTACTACATTGAATGGATGTTTTCTTAGCCATCCTTGCGCTAATCTTGATTGATAGCGCTTACCCCAACCAAGGCCGGCTCGATCCCCAACAACAACGCGAGGATGCCATGTTCCAACTCACCCGCAGCGTCACCTGGCAGGCCCTGGAGCGTCTACGCGACAGCACTGTCAATGACCGCATCAGCGACTATTTCGACACCGATCCACAGCGCTTCGACAAGATGAGCCTGCGCGTCGGCGGGCTGTTTCTCGACTACTCCAAGCACCTGATCTCCGATGCCGTGATGGCCAAGCTGCTGGAATTGGCGAATCACTCGGCGCTGGTGCAACGCCGTGCGCAGATGTTTTCTGGCGACATCATCAACGTCACCGAGGACCGACCGGTACTGCACACGGCTCTGCGACACCTGGGCGACGACCCCGTGCATGTCGATGGCAAGAACGTGATGCCGGAGATTCATCAGACCCGAGAACAGATCCGGCGCTTCTCGGAAGCGGTGCGCAGCGGCGACTGGCTGGGTTACAACGATAAGCGCATCCAGGACGTGGTCAACATCGGCATCGGCGGTTCGGACCTGGGGCCCAACATGGCCTGCCGGGCGCTGCTCAAGTATCGCCATCCGGAACTCAACTTCCACTTCGTTTCCAACGTCGACGGTGCGCACATCCAGAAGGTGCTCAAGCGCCTCGATCCGGCCACGACACTGTTCATCGTCTCGACCAAGACTTTCTCCACCCAGGAGACATTGCTCAACGCCAAGACCGCACGGCGCTGGTTCCTCGACAATGCCGGCGAAGACGCCGACGTGGGCGCCCACTTCATCGCCGCCTCGACGAACCGCAAGGCCGCCATGGAATTCGGCATCCGCGAGGAGAACGTCTTCGAGTTCTGGGCCTGGGTCGGCGGTCGCTACTCGATGTGGTCCTCCATTGGCTTGCCCATCGCCCTGGCGATCGGCTTCGAAGGCTTCATGGAACTGCTCGAAGGCGCCTATGCCATGGATCGCCACTTCATCGAGGCTCCCAATGCCCGCAACATGCCGGTACTGATGGCACTGATCGGCATCTGGTACATCAACTTCCAGGATGCCGAGACCCAGGCCATCGTGCCCTACGATCAGGCCCTGCATCAGCTGCCCGCCTTCCTGCAGCAGCTCGACATGGAGTCCAACGGCAAGTCGGTGAACATCTTCGGCCAGCCCGTCGACTACAAGACCGGCCCCATCGTCTGGGGCGAGACCGGCTCCAACGGCCAGCACGCCTTCTTTCAGCTGCTGCATCAGGGCACCCGCTACGTGCCCATCGACTTCATCGCCTCGCTGAAGCCTGAGCCCGGCATGGAGGAGCATCACTTCGCGCTGCTGACCAACATGCTCGCTCAGGCCAACGCCTTCATGGAAGGCAGCCAGGGAGAGGGCCAGGAACACGGCCAACTCGATCACTACAGCTGCCCGGGCAACCGCCCGTCGAGCACGCTGCTGCTCGACGAGCTGACCCCCCGAAATCTGGGCGCATTGATCGCCCTCTACGAGCACAAGGTGTTCGTGCAGGGGGTGATCTGGAACATCAACTCCTTCGATCAGTGGGGCGTGCAGCTGGGCAAGCGAATCGCCGGCGAGATCAGCGAGCGCATCGACGCCCATACTCAGGATTTCGACGCCTCTACCCAGGGGCTGCTCGCCCTGGTGCGCGATCGCTTCGATGCGCACAAAGCGCCAGCGACCCGGACGGCAACAACGTCGGACAAGCCAGACAAGGAGAAGCGTTCATGACCCCGGTAATCGCCTTCGGCGAGGCCCTCGTCGACATGCTCTCCAGCCGTCTGGGTGACGACACCCAAGAGGGGCCGGAGACCTTCACGCCCTATGCCGGCGGTGCTCCGGCCAATGTGGCTGTGGCCTGCGCCCGCCTGGGGGTGCCCAGCCGCTTCCTGGGCATGCTCGGTGCGGATTATTTCGGCGATTTCCTGGCCGGAGAGCTTGCCGATCATGGCGTCGACACCTCGGGCGTGGTGAGGACGAGGGATGCCCGTACAGCCCTGGCCTTCGTCTCCCGGGACGCGGACGGTGAACGCACCTTCGACTTCTACCGTCCCCCGGCGGCGGATCTGCTCTACCGCATCGAGCATCTGCCCGTGGGCGTCTTCGATACGCCGGCCATCCTGCACCTGTGCAGCAATAGTCTTACCGAGGACGCCATCGCCGACACTACGATGCGTCTAGCCGGGATGGCGCAGCGCGCCGATTGTCTGGTCAGTGTCGATGCCAACCTGCGACATAACTTGTGGGCCGAGGAATGCACCAACATTGGTTTGGTGACCCGCCTGCTGGACCATGCGCAGCTGGTCAAGCTGTCCAGCGACGAGCTCGATTATCTACGTGGCGATCATCCGCGTGACGCCTGGCTGGCCGAACGCCTGGCCGCCGGGGTACGCCTGATCGTGATCACCGACGGCGCCAATGATGTCGAGGCGCGCGGCGTGGATCTAGCACTTCGCGTCACGCCCCCCAAAGTGAAAGCCGTGGACACCACAGCGGGCGGAGACGCCTTCATCGGGGGTCTGTTGGCGATGCTCGCCGAGAATGGCATCGAGGCAGACTGGCATCGAGATGAGCCGCGATTGCACCAGGCGCTGAAGGTCGCCTGTCGCTGCGGCGCCCATGCGGTGACCCGTCCCGGCGCCTACGCCGCCCTGCCGACACGTGCCGATCTCATGGCCTTACGGGAGTGATCCAAACGCCTCATGACGAGGCCGTCATCACAGGCGTCGCTTCAAGCGGGCACGCCGTGGTGCTCGGCCAGCGCCCGGCGATAGCGCGCATAGACGCCGTGATAGGCCTCGACTCGGGCAGGATCGGGATCGTCCAGCGAATACTCGTCGAGATGTACCAGGCGCGCGCAGAGGGCGTCGAGGGAATCCGTCGTCTGGCGATCACACCAGGCCGCCTGAATGGCCGCCCCTAGTGCCGCGGCGTCGGTGACCTGCGGACAGATCACCTGGGTGCCGGTGATATCGGCGACCATCTGTCGCCACACTGGGCTCTTGGCGCCGCCGCCGATCAGGCGAATCTGGCTGGCGCCCTCGGCCAGATCACCCATCAACTCCAGACCATAGCGCAGGCCGAAGGTGGCACTTTCAACCACCGCCCGGCATAGGTTGGCCTGCGTCGCGTTGGCATTGGTCAGCCCCAGGAAGCTGGCCGTGGCCTGGGGTAACGCCGGCACCCGCTCGCCATTGAAGAACGGCAATACGCTCAGCCCCTCGGCTCCGATCGGGGCACTGGCAACCCTTCGGCCAAAAGTCTCCAGATCGAGTCCGAACAATTCGCGCACTCGGATGGTCGCGGACGTGACGTTCATGGTGCATACCAAGGGCAACCAGCCGCCATGGCTGGCACAGAAATTGGCGACCATGGCATTGTCGGCAATCACCGGCGCATCGGAATAGGCGCATACCGTGCCCGAGGTGCCCAGGCTCATGGTCACCACTCCCGGGATGATGTTGCCGGTACCGATGGCACCCAGCATGTTATCGCCACCGCCGCTGGCGACCAGTACATCCTCTTCGAGCCCCAGATCCCGCGCTAATTCCGAACGAACTACTCCCGCCGGTTCGTGGGACTCGATCAGCCGCGGCAGGACCCGTTCGGGATTCAATTCCGGGGCAATCATAGCGAACACGTCCTCGCGCCAGCGGCGCGTTCGGGTATCGAAATAACCGGTACCTGAGGCATCACCGGCCTCGGCGACCCGTTCACCGGTCAACCAGAAATTCAGGTAGTCATGGGGCAGCAGCAGGCTGTCGATACGCCGGTAAGCCTCGGGGTGCATCGCGCGCAGCCAGGCCAGCTTGGAAGCGGTATAGCCGGTCTGCAGCACCAGGCCCAGCTTGTCGAGACACCCGGACTCACCTCCCAAACGCTCGACCAGGGCGGCATTCTGAGTGGTGGTTTCGGTGTCACACCACAGCTTGGCTGGATGCACCGGCTCGCCCTGAATATCGAGCGCCACCATGCCGTGCTGCTGGCCGGAGACGCCGATGCCCCGGATCGCCCGGGCGTCGATATCGGCATTGACCACGGCCTCGGTGAAGGCTCCACGAAAGGCTGTCAGCCAATCGGCTGGAGCCTGTTCACGGCGACCGTTGTCGCCCTCGGTCAAACGATGGGGACGACTCGCCTCGCCCAGGATGATGGCCCTCTCGACATCGATCACCACCACCTTTGTGCTCTGGGTACCGCAATCCACACCAACGTACATGCCTACTCTCCCCGCGTCGTTTCTCATCCAGGATTTGGCAAGGCTTCAAGGGTAGCGCGGGCGCCGTCCCGATGCAGCATGCCCAGGGTGTCGAGGTGGGCCGCGCGACAAGTTCCGGAGCCCGGGCCCGGGCATAGACGGTCAGGTGCAGTTGGGAGTAGTGCAGCATGGGGCCGTGGCCGTTGGAGAGCACGAAGCGGCCTTGCATCATCAATTTCTCACTCTTCAGCAATATAGCGCCTGATGGCAGCACGAACGCCCTGACCGTCGATGATGTCGAGCCACCTGGCAAAGGCGCCCAGGAGCTTCTGCGATTCAGCCAGATTGTTGAAAACCTCACGGATCTCCAGGAAGGCTCGCGGATCGCGAACAGACGCCCGCGCCCCCGCCCTCAGCCGTGCCGACAGGGGATCGGAGAGCTCGGGCACCTGTGACACCTCGCCGGCCACCCGGCAATAGCAACACCAGAGCGCCAGCTCGAGCGCCAGTCCCGCGACGGGGAAACCACGGCCCAGGGCATCTCTGATCGCGGGCAGGATGAACTTCGGCTGTCGTGTCGAACCGTTGGCGCATAGCCGCGACACGGTATCGCCGATCTCGGCGTTGCCGAAGCGCTCGACGATCCACGCCAGGTACGCCGGGTAGGCCACGCCCTCGACCTCCTCCAGGGCGGGCATGATCTCCCGCTTCTGCAGCGCGAGCAGCCAGTCGCGGATGTCCGGATCGGCCATGGCGCGATGCACGTGATCATATCCCAGCAGTGCCGCCGCATAGGCGATGCTGGCATGGCCCGCGTTGAGGATCCGCAGCTTCATCGTCTCGTAGGCCGACACGTCGTCGACGAACTCGACGCCGACCTTCTCCAGCGGCGGGCGACCGGCACAGAACCGATCCTCGACCACCCACTGCCGGAAGGGCTCGCACACCACGGGAGCGGCATCCTCGATGCCGAAACGACGGCTTACCAGCTCACGCTCGCGGGCGGTGGTGGGGGGCGTGATGCAGTCGACCATCGAGTTGGGGAAAGTCGCCTCCCGCCGAATCCATCCGGCCAGGTCGTCGTCGATGAGCTCGGCCAGGCCGACGACCGACCGGCGCGTCACATCGCCATTGCCGGGAAGGTTGTCGCAGGAGAGCACGCTGAAGGGAGGCAGGCCCTTCGCCCGACGCTCGGCCAGCGCCTTGACCATCATGCCGAAGACGGTCCTCGGGCGCGCCGGGCCGGCCGCGTCGGCCCGGATTCGGGGATGATTCGAATCGAAGCGGCCGGTGGAGGCATCGAGAAAGTAGCCCCCTTCGGTGATGGTCAGGGAGACGATACGAACACGCGGGTCGGACAGCGCCTCGACGATGGCCGCCGACACGACGGGAACGAAGTCGACCATGGCGCCCACTACCCGGGCCGACACCGCCCCCGGCCCGAGATCGACCACGGTGGAGAGCCAGTCCTGCTGGCGCAGACGCCTGCGCATCCGGACATCCGCCGGCATCACTCCGGAACCGATGATCGCCCAGTCATGGGCTTCGCCCTGCTCGAAGAGGCGATCCAAGTAGGTCGCCATGTGCGAGCGGTGAAAGTTGCCCAGCCCGATATGGAGGATCCCCGGACGCAGCCCGCGGCGATCGTAGGCCGGCACCGCCACCCGGTGCCGGACGGCGGCAAGCGACTTCTGCGTAAGTGCATCACCCATTGACTTCCCCCGGCCCCCTCAGGCTGGCGCCCCCAGCAAGACCCCGTCGGCCGATACACTTTAGCACCGCCTTGCCTTCCCGTGGTGATACCCCCGACGCCAGGCGCCCGGGACACCCAAGACGGGCCTGCGATCAGCCCAGCCGCTCGGCGAGGCGTGCCTCCAGGCTGCGCTGGTCCTCGTCGAAGCGGCGGATGCCCTCTGCCAGCTTGTCGTTGGCCATGGCGTCCTGATTGTGGCCCCAGCGGAAGGCGGGCTCGGTGAGCGGCGCGGGACGCTCGCCGGCGGCGGGAAACTCCACCGCCCGGGCGACCTCGCCTTCCTCCGCCGCCAGCGCTTCAAGCAGGGACGGCGAAATGGTCAGTCGCGGGCAGC
Organism: Halomonas sp. GXIMD04776; assembly: GCF_049808615.1. Classification (NCBI taxonomy): domain Bacteria; kingdom Pseudomonadati; phylum Pseudomonadota; class Gammaproteobacteria; order Oceanospirillales; family Halomonadaceae; genus Halomonas; species Halomonas sp. GXIMD04776. The sequence continues at coordinate 87,488 of NZ_JBNCAN010000001.1, forward strand.
CCGCCAGCGCCAGCACCTGGCCGACGGTGCGGAAGCTCGCGCCCATCACCACGGTGTCGTAGCCGCCATGCCCGGCCCGCTGGCACACGCCTTGTACGAAGCGTACGCCTGGATCCTCCTCAGGGGCACAGTCGCGGCCCGTTTCCTTCTTGTACCAGTCGGTGACGCGGCCGACGAAGGGCGAGACCAGGAAGACGCCGGCATCGAAACAGGCCTGGGCCTGGGCTTCGCTGAACAGCAGGGTCAGGTTGCACTGGATGCCCTCGCGCTCCAGCCGCTCGGCGGCGCGGATGCCTTCCCAGGTGGAGGCCAGCTTGATCAGCACACGATCGGTGCCCACGCCGCGTCGTTCGTAGAGTTCGATAAGCTCATGGGCCTTGCGAACGCTGGCCTCCTCGTCGAAGGAGAGCCGTGCGGCCACCTCGGTGGATATCCGCCCGGGGATGTGCCGGGCGATCTCGGCCCCCTTGGCCACGGCGAGGCGATCCACGGCGTGCTCCACCCGAGCCTGGCGGTCCTGAAACTCGGCCCGCAAGGCGGCGAGCTCCTCGTCGATCAGTGCCTGATAGCCCGGCAGGTCGAAGGCCTTGAGCAGCAACGAGGGATTGGTGGTGGCGTCATGGGGCCGGTAGCGCTTGATGGCGTCCAGGTCGCCGGTGTCGGCGACCACCAGGGAGTGGGTCTTCAGACTATCGAGCCGTGTGGTCATGGGAGGTTCCTCCTTGGTTGTGGAATTCGATCAGGATCGATCAGGAAATACCGCGGTGTACATCAGGCCTCTCCTCGCGTCGTCACCAGGGTCTCCAGCGTGGCGCGCGCGCCTCGCTCGTGGAGTGACGCCAGGGCCCACCGGTAGGCCTCGCGGAAGCGCGTGTGCTCGGCCAGGTCACCGAACAGCTCGCGATTGTCGATAAAGGCGGTCGGTTCTTCGCCGTGACGTGCCGCGATCCCCATCAGCTCGTCTCGAAGGCGATCGACCACCTCGATGGGCTCGCCCTGCTCGTCGACGCCCTCGGCATAGCGCGCCCAGCTGGCCACCACGGCCGCGGTGCGGTGTATCTCGCCGTCTCGCGCGAGCTGCTCGCGAATCACCGGCACCAGCCACTTGGGAATGCGATCCGAGCTCTCGGCGCACAATCGGGCCAGGGTATCCTTGATCTGCGGGTTGGCGAAGCGTCGGATCAGGGTATGGCGATACGCCTCCAGATCCACACCGGGCACCGGGGCCAGGGTCGGGGTGGCTTCATGGGCCATGTAGCCGAGCAGGAAATCGACGAACAGCGGATCCTGACAGACCTCATGAGCATAGCGGTAGCCGGCCAGGTAGCCGAAGTAGCCCAGCGCCTGGTGGCTGGCATTGAGCAGGCGCAGCTTCATCAGCTCGTAGGGCTCGACATCCTCGACCAGTTGTACGCCCACCTCTTCGAAGGCCGGCCGTCCGGCGGCGAAGCGATCTTCCAGCACCCACTGTGTGAAGGGCTCGCAGACCACCGGCCAGGCGTCCTCGAGGTCGAAGCGTGAGGCCAGTTCCTCGATATCGCTGGCCGTGGTCACCGGCGTGATGCGATCGACCATGGCGTTGGGAAACGGCACCTCGGCCTCGATCCAGGTACCCAGTCCGGCGTCACGGTGGCGCGCATAGGCGGTGAACATCTTACGGGCGACATGGCCATTGCCTTGGATATTGTCGCAGGACATCACCGTGAAGGGAGCTTGCCCCCGCTCACGCCGTCGCTTGAGCGCCTCGGTGATCAGCCCGAAGGAGGTGCGAGGGGCCGAGGGATTGGTCAGGTCGTGCTGCACGTCGGGATTGTCGACGTTGAACTCGCCGGTCACCGGATGAAAGTTGTAGCCGCCCTCGGTGACCGTCAGCGAGACGATGCGGATCGCCGGGTCGGCCATGCTCTCGATCACCGCCTGCGGATCGTCCGGGGCAAACAGGTAATCGATCATGCTACCGATCACCCGGGCGTCGTAGTGGCCATCCGAATGCTTCACCAACAGGCTATACAGATAATCCTGGGTGGCCAGCGCCTTCTGCATGCGCCGGTCGCCGGGCATCACGCCGACACCGATGATGCCCCAGTCCAGCGCCTCGCCGCGGTTCATCAGGTCATCCAGGTACATGGCCTGGTGGGCGCGGTGGAACCCCCCCACACCGAAATGGATGATGCCAGGGGTGACTTGGCGCCGGTCGTAGGCGGGCACGGCCACCTGCGGATCGAGACGATCAAAAGTGGCATTGCTGAGAGTGGACATAAGGGCGCTCCTTGCCGCAAACGGCAATCGAGAATGAGTGAACGGGTGGGCTGAGGCGAGCGCGGTCGGCGACTGTCCTTGCCCTAGCTCCAGCGAAGGTCGGGCTCGATCGATTCGGCCTTGATAAGTCGCGCATTGCGCATGTCCTTGTGATAGGCCTTGTCGTAGGCGGCGCGCCGATCCTGGCCCATGTCCAGCCAACGCTGGATCAGACGCTCCTCGAGAATCTCGTCGGGCACCTCGAGCAGCAGCGTCATGTCGAAGAGTTCGTTCAGCGCTGGCCAGGGTGCCTGATTCAGCAACAGGTAATTGCCCTCGACGATCACGATGCGGTGCTCGAGCGTGATCAGCCGGGCGCCAGCGCGGGCGAGGTCCAGGGGGCGATCGAACACCGGCACGGCGACACTCTTGTCCGCACGCCGGATACGCATCAGGTCCTGATGCAGGCCATCGGCATCGAAGGTCTCCGGCGCGCCCTTGATGGGCACCAGCCCCTGGGACTCGAGTACCGCGTTATCGAAGTGATAGCCATCCATGGGCACCACGGCGGCAATACCCGGCTGGCGTTCGTTGATTTCGCGGCAAAGCCATTCCGAAAGAAAGGACTTGCCCGCCGCCGGTGGTCCGGCCAGGGCCACGACGAAGCGCTCGTGCCCCTGTGCCGCCTCGAGCAGACGCGCAGCCATGTCGTGAATGTTCGGATTCATGTTCAGCTCATCCAGTTGCCGCCGTCGACATTCAGTGTCTGAGCGACGACGTAGTCGCTATCGCTGGAGGCCAGAAACACGGCGGCACCGGCGTGATCCTCCGGCCTGCCCATGCGCCCGTAGGGCACCGCCTCGCCGACCAGGCGCTTCTTTTCACCCAAGGGGCGGTTCTCGTAACGCGCGAACAGCGCATCGACCACCTCCCACATCGGCGTATCGACCACCCCCGGCGCGATACCGTTGACGTTGATGCCGTGCTTGATCAGCGCCAACCCCGCGGACTGGGTGAGGCTGATCACCGCCGCCTTGCTGGCACAGTACACGCTTGCCAGGGCCTCGCCACGCCGCCCGGCCTGGGACGACATGTTGATGATCTTGCCGCCCCGGTCGCGCTCGACCATGGCGCGGGCGACGGCCTGCAGGGTAAAGAACATTCCCTTGGTATTGACCGCGAACTGCTTGTCGAAGCTCTCCTCGCTGACCTCCAGCAGCGGCGCCATGTCGAAGATGGCGGCGTTGTTGACCAGGATATCGATACCGTCAAAGCGCTGGACGACTGCCTTGACCATGCTGTCGATGGAGGCCTGGTCGCAGACATCGAGACGCACCCCCATCACTCGTTCAGCATCATCCCCCGCCTCACGCTTCAGCCGCTCGACGGCGTCTTCGATAGACGCCTCATCGATATCGGCGACGACCACCTTGGCGCCTTCGGCTAGATAGCCCTGACCGATGGCCAGGCCGATGCCTCGCGCCCCGCCGGTGACTACCGCAACCTTCTCATTGAGTTTCATGATCTCTTCCTGCCTCGAGTCTATTTTCCCGACGTCTCATGCTTTCGCGACGGGCCCGCGCTGTTCGCGCCAGCGTTTCACCAACGATGCCAATTCCTGCATGTTTGACATGATCTGCCAGGCGCCGGCCTGCTCGAGGCGTTGGTCATGACCGGGCTCGATATGGCTCGCGCCGATGAAGCCGATAACCGTCATGCCCGCGCCATGGGCGGCCGTGACCCCGGAAACGCTGTCCTCCACCACCAGACAATCCTCCGGGGCATATCCCAGGGTGCGGGCCGCCAGTTGGTAGACAGCCGGATCGGGCTTGGGTCGCGCGACCTGCTCGGCGGTGAACAGCGGCACCTCGCCCAGCGCCCTGGCCAGCACCCTCGAGAGGCCCGTGCATTCCAGCGATATTTTCACGCGCTGGCGACCGCTGTTGGAGACGATGGCCAATGGCATCTCGAGCCCCTCGATGGTCTCGGCAACCCTCTCGATGGCCTGCAGGTCGGTCGCAAGACGTGCGTCGATGGTCCGTTCGATGTGCCCCTGAGCGTCCTGGGGCAAGTCGTGCACGCTGCGTCGGGCCAGCTTGTCGAGAATCGCCGCCGTGGTCATGCCCAGCACCTGGCGCAATTCGGCCTCGGCGTGCAGATCGGGCAGCCAGGCGTCCAGACACTCGCTCAACACCCTCTCGGCGATGATCTCGCTGTCGACCAGCACCCCGTCGCAGTCGAAGATCAGGATTTCTTTCAGCATCGAGCTCGGCCTATTCTCCATCAGCGTGTTTTCCATTGGCGTGTTTTTCATCGGCACGCGCTTTATGGTCTTGCCGATTGAGACGGGCCAGGGGATGCTCCCGCAGACTGGATAGCGCCAGGCCCTCGCGATCGAAGAGATGCGCTCGTTCCGGCGCGAAACCGAAACGCACCCGGTCGTGCACCCGATGCCGGACGTCGCCATCCGCCATGATGGTTATCATCATGCCTTCCCTGCGAACGTACAAAGAGGTCTGGCCGCCCAGGCGCTCCAGCACCTGAATCTCGCCTTCCAGAGGGCCCTGCTCGTCTAGTTCCAGGTGTTCGGGACGAATGCCCAGTTCCAGGGCAGCACCTTGTGCCTGGCCGCTGCCGTCCACAAGCACTTCGCAGGTGGCGCCACCGGGCAAGGTGACCTGGACGCCATCAGCCTTGGCTTCCACCACCTCGACATCGAGGAAATTCATCTTCGGCGAGCCGATGAAGCCCGCCACGAAGCGATTGCGCGGATGATGATAGAGCTCCATGGGCGAGCCGACCTGCTCGATCACGCCGCCCTGGAGCACGACAATCTTGTCGGCCATGGTCATGGCCTCGATCTGATCGTGAGTGACGTAGATCATGGTGGCGTCGAGCTCGTCGTGCAGACGTGCCAGTTCGATGCGCATCTGTACGCGCAAGGAGGCATCCAGGTTGGAGAGCGGCTCGTCGAACAGGAAAATGCTGGGGTTGCGCACGATGGCGCGGCCGATCGCCACGCGCTGACGCTGCCCCCCGGAGAGCGCCTTGGGCTTGCGATCCAGCAGCGGCTCTAGCTGCAGGATACTGGCCGCCTCGCGTACCTTCTCGCGACGCTGCTCCTTGGGAACCTTGGCCAGTCGCAGGCTGAAGCCCATGTTGTCCTCGACGGTCATGTGCGGGTAGAGCGCGTAGCTTTGAAACACCATGGCCAGGCCGCGCTCTGCCGGGCCGATGTCGTTCATACGCTGACCATCGATCAGGATGTCGCCGGACGAGACGCTTTCGAGCCCGGCGATCATGCGCAGCAGAGTCGACTTGCCGCAGCCCGAGGGGCCGACGAAGACCACGAACTCACGATCCTTGATATCGAGATCCACGCCTTGGATGACTTGGGTATCGCCGAATTCCTTGACGACCTGCTTGAGTTGTAGCGTTGCCATGAGCAACTCCTTGTTATTTGACGGCGCCGAAGGTCAGACCCCGTACCATCTGCTTTTGGGTCAACCAGCCGAATACCAGGATGGGTGCGATGGCCATGGTCGAGGCCGCGGACAACTTGGCCCAGAAGAGGCCTTCGGGGCTCGAGAAGGAAGCGATGTAGGCGGTCAGCGGTGCCGCACTGGAGGAGGTGAGATTGAGGCTCCAGAACGCCTCGTTCCAGCTGAGAATGACCGCCAGCAGGCCGGTGGAGGCGATCCCCGGTAGCGTCAATGGCAGCAGCAGATGACGCACCTCCTGAAAGGTGCTGGCGCCGTCCATGCGTCCTGCCTCGAGGATGTCCCGGGGTAGATCCTTGAAGAAGGTGTAGAGCATCCATACCACGATCGGCAGGTTCATCAGCGTGTAGACGATGATCAGCCCGGTACGCGTATCGAGCAGACCGGTATCGCGGAACAGCAGATAGATCGGCATCAGCACGCCGACCGGCGGCAGCATCTTGGTGGAGAGCATCCACAGCAGGGTGCCCTTGGTGCGCGGGGTCGGCAAGAAGGCCATGGAATAAGCAGAGGGGATGGCGATCAGCAGCGCCAGCAAGGTCGAGCCGAAGGCCACTACCACGCTGTTCAAGGCGAACTTGAGATAGTCGGCGCGCGCGTGGACGGCAACATAGCTTTCGAGCGTCGGCGAGAAGAAGAAACTGGGATCGGCGATGGCGTCGGCTTCGGTCTTGAACCCGGTGAGCGCCATCCACAGGATGGGGAAGAAGATGATCAGGGCGATCGACCAGGCCAGCACCGCCAGCAAGAAACGCTTGTATCGAGGGGTCGTCATGAGAGGCTCCCGAATGAACTAGCTTTCCAGATTCTTGGCCACGAGGCGGACCAGGAAGATGGCGACGATATTGGCCAGGATGATGGCGATCACCCCGCCGGCGGAGGCGGTGCCGACATCGAAGTCGAGCAGTGCCTGGATGTAGATCAGATAGGCCAGATTGGTGGTGGCCAGCCCCGGCCCACCAGAGGTGGTGACGAAGATCTCGGCGAACACGGTCAGCAGGAAGATCATCTCGATCATGATCACCACGCTGATCGCCCGCTTGAGATGCGGCAGGGTGATGAAGAAGAACACCGCCAGGGGGCCGGCCCCATCCATGCGCGCGGCTTCCACCTGATCGTCGTCCAGCGACTGGATGGCAGTGAGCAGAATAAGCAACGCAAAGGGCAGCCATTGCCAGGCGACGATGATGATGATCGAGGTCAGCGGCAGCGACGAGAACCAGTCCACCGCCGGCAGGCCGAACAGGTTGGCCAGCCAGGCCAGCACCCCGTTGGCCGGATGCATCATCATATTCTTCCACACCAGGGCGCTAACTGTGGGCATGACAAAGAACGGCGATATCGCCAGCACCCGGGCCACGCCTCGCCCCAGGAAGTCCTGCTGGAAGAGCACCGCCAACAGGGTGCCACCGACCACGGTGATGATCAGCACCCAGCCAACCAGCAGCAGGGTGGTGCCCATGGCCGACCAGAGTGCCGGGTCGGTGAGCAGGTATTCGTAGTTTTCCAGCCCGGCGAAACCGCTCATGCCGGGCATCAACAGATTGTAACGCTGGAACGAGAACCACAGGGTCATGCCCAGGGGCACCAGCATCCACAGCAACAGTAGGGTGACGGCGGGCGCCTGTAGCGTCAGGGAACGTAGCCCGCCGACGGTGCGTCCGTATGCGCGTGTCTTGTTCATGAGATTTACCGCGAACGTTGGGAGCGTCAGGAGAGCCGGGACAAAGCCCCGGCCCAGGAATGCTCAGCTCAATCCATATAACCGGCACGCTGCATGGTCCGCTCGGTAGAACGCTGGGCGGCTTGAAGAGCCTGCTCGACGGTGCGCTCCCCGGTCAGGGCAGCCGCCACCATCTGGCCGACCTGGGTACCGATGGACTGGAACTCGGGAATGCCCACGAACTGCACGCCGACATAGGGGCTGGGCTCAAGCGTCGAATCGGTCGGGTCGGCGCTTTGCATGGCCTGGAGCACGAAGTCCGCGAAGGGTGCCGCCTGCTGGTAGTTCTCGTTGGCGTAGGTGGATTCGCGGGTGCCCGGCGGCACGCTGGTCCAGCCCTCCTTCTCGCCGACCAGCTTGATATATTCTTGAGAAGTCGCCCAGGTAATGAACTCCTTGGCGTCCTCTTTGGAATCGGAGGACGCCGGAATCGCCAGGGCCCAGGACCACAGCCAATGCGATCCCTTCGGCGTCTTCGCCACCGGCGCCGGCGCGAAACCGAGCTGGTCGGCGATTTTGGATTCCTGCGAATCGTAGATACGTCCCGCGGCGGAAGTGGCATCGACCCAGATGCCGCACTTGCCGCTGGAAAACAGTGCCTGATTCTCGTTGAAGCCGTTGGAGCTGGCGCCGGGAGGCCCATAGTCGTTGAGCAGATCGACATAGAAGCCGACCGCTTCCTGCCAGGCCGCGGAGTCGAGCTGGGGGTTCCACTCCATGTCGAACCAGCGGCCGCCGAAGGTATTCACCATGGTGGACACGAGCGCCATGTTTTCACCCCACCCCGGCTTGCCGCGCAAACAGATGCCGTAGACATCGTTATCGGGATCATGAAGCTGGCTGGCCCAGTCGCGCACCTGCTCCCAGCTCGGCTGTTCGGGCATCTTGATGCCGGCCTGCTCGAACAGGTCCTTGCGGTAGTACATCATCGAGCTCTCGCCATAGAACGGCAAGGCATGCAGGGTGCCATCGTGGCTCAGGCCATCGCGAACCGACTCGAGTAGATCTTCCTTGGCGTAGTCATCGGGAAGATCGTCGAGTTCGACCAGCCAGCCCTGCTTGGCCCAGATCGGCACCTCATAGGTCCCGATGGTCATGACATCGAACTGGCCACCGTTGGTCGCGATATCCGTGGTCAGGCGCTGGCGCAGCACGTTTTCCTCGAGCACCACCCATTCGAGATCGATATCGGGATGGGCTTTCTCGAATTCGCTGGTCAGTCCCTGCATGATGATCATGTCGTTGTTGTTCACCGTTCCCACGGTGAGGGTCTCGGCATTCACGGCACCGGCGCCTAAGGCGGCGATACCCATGAAAGAGAGAGTGCGGGAGAGCTTCATGATGGGCTCCTTTGGGGCGTTTTGGCGTTGTTGTCGACCGCTTTTGATCAATTTAATCTCTGACTGATCAAATGATCGACCCGAAACCCGAAAAAAGCAAAGCCCACCGTATTAGACATTAGTTCAATTTATTAGTGGTTGGCGGATTCGACGATATGCCGTGCAGCACTCTCGTCGGTGACCAGCCCCTTGAGCCAGCCACCCCGAAGCGCCGCCAGAATGGCGGGGCCCTTGTCACGTCCGCCGGCCAGGGCCACCAGCGCCTGATCACGCAGCATCTCGAGCGGAAGACTGGTGACACGGCGGGTGATGGAACAGTCGATCACCTCGCCGGCCTGGTTCATCGGCCACCCCAGTAACTCCCCCACGGCGTCAAGCGCCAGCAGTTCCTCGAGCTCCGTCTCGCTGATGAAGTGATCTTGGAACAGGGTGGCCCGTCGATCAATGCGCCCTACTCCGATGAACGCCGCCTCTGCCTGACTGGCCACCTCGGCGACGGCCTGAAACAATCGCTGCCCCTGCAACGCCTGCTTCTCCTCCAGCGATCCGGCCACCACCGGCGCCGGCAACAGGAAGCGCTCGGCACCGGCCTTGTCCGCCAGCACCATGACGCCGTCATAGCGATTCGAGGAACCGTCCCTGGCCACGTTACCGACCAGCGACACGAAACGATGCTGGGATCGGTCAACACGGCTCAGCGCCTCCACCATGGCGCGTATCGCACGTCCCGTGCCCAGCGACAGGGTCAATGGTTCGGTGCGATCCAGATACCGGGAGAGTCGTTCGGCGCCAGCCACCGCCAGGTAATGCACATCACCATCGCTGGCATCGGGGTCGGCGGGCACCACGTCGCAGAAATCCAGCCCGAAACGCCGGACGATGGCATCCGACATCACCATGCAATTGGCAAGCGGATGGTCGATATGCACTTTGACCAGACCTTCCTGGCGTGCCAGGGCCAGCAGCCTCTGGACACCGGGGCGGGAAACGCCGAGCTGATTGGCGATCTCATCCTGGGTGCGCCCCCCAACGTAGGAGAGCCAGGCAGCGCGAGCGGCCTGATCCAGCTTCAATTCGAACTTATCCACGCGCTTCGATCACTCCGGTTGTCGCAGTATCTGACGAGCCTATAAAAATCTCGGGGCGTGATAAAGCGCTCGAACAAATATCGCTGCCAGGGGCTACGATAGGCAGCCGATCGCCGAGCTAGGCGGAAAGGGGCTTACATCGGGAAGGCAACCAAAAGAAAGGGCCGCTCCCGAAAATACTGACCGGAAACGACCCCGTATGCACTGATGGTGCCATGCACTTGCAATGAATGCGCGTCACGCAAGGTGAGGCGCAATCTGCCGACTATCCCGCCGGCCAAGAGAAGCGACGACCGCCCATCAGATGCATGTGTATATGATAGACGCTTTGGCCGCCGTGGTCGTTGCAATTCATCACTATTCGATAGCCGTCTTCAGCGAAACCGAATTTCTTCGCCAGTTGCGCGGCAGTGTGCTGAAGACGGCCGACCAGCGTCAGATCATCCGACCCGATATCGTTCAGCGTCGAGATATGCTTTTTGGGAATGATCAGCACATGGGTCGGCGCCTGGGGATTGATGTCATTGAAGGCAAGCACATGCTCGTCTTCAAAGACCACATCCGGCTCGATCTCCCGCTCGATCATCTTGCAGAACAGACATTCCATGACAGACTCCTTCTGTAACGCATTCAACCTCTACGTTTTGTTTGAAAGTCGGCGAGCGCAGTCACTTCTCGGACAAAACCTAACGGAAGCGCCGCTGACCCAGCAAATGCCGCATCACCGGCGCCAGGATCAATTCCATGGCCAGCGACATGCGCGCCCCCGGTACGACCAGCGTATGCGGTCGACTCATGAAAGCATCCTGAATCATCGTCAATAGATAAGGAAAGTCCACCGTCGAGGGATCGCGAAAGCGGATCACCACGAAGGATTCTGCATCGGTGGGGATATCCTGCACTTCGAAAGGGTTGGAGGTGTCCACCGTCGGCACACGTTGGAAGTTGATGTGGGTACGCGAGAACTGCGGCTGAATGTAGCGCACGTAGTCGTGCATGCGCCCCACGATGGTATCGATCACCGCCTCCTGGGAGTAGCCGCGCAGCTTGGTGTCGCGATCGATCTTCTGGATCCACTCCAGGTTCATGGTCGGCGCCACCCCAACCAGCAGATCGACATGCCGGGCAATATCGTGATCGCTGGTCACAAGACCGCCGTGCAGTCCTTCGTAGAAGAGCAGGTCGGTGCCGTAGGGTAGCGCCTGCCAGTCGGTGAAGGTACCCACCCGTTGACCCGCCTCGATCATCTGCTTGTCTTCGGCATGAATGTAGTGACGGTAGGTACCGCTACCATGCTCACCGTACTCCTGAAACAGTGCCTCGAGGCGATCGAGCAGGTTGGCTTCGACGGCGAAATGCGACAGCTCGTCTTTACGCTCCGGCTCCTCGTGAAAGATCCGGATCAACTCTTCCTTGGTGTAACGGTGGAAGGCGTCACCATCGACAAAGGCAGCGTGCACGTCTTCCCGAGCGAACATGCGCTCGAAGGTACGACGCACCGTCGTCGTGCCAGCTCCGGAGGAACCGGTGACGGCAAGGACAGGATACTCCCGCGACATCAGTCGCTCCTCCGCTGTCGTACAGCGTCCAGCGCCTCGTTCAAGGCAGAGGGTACTGCTACCGGCTTGCCCGCCTCGGGATCGAGCAGCACCAGATTCAGTCGCGCCACGGCGATGGTGCGCTTGTCTGCGGGACGGTGAAGACGCTGGTAAACGCAGAAGCCACGCGCTTCGGCCGAGGGAATCGCCGTTTCCACCTCCAGCATGTCGGGCCACTTGGCCTCGGCACGGTACTGCACCGCCAGATCCGCCACCACACTGGGGTAACCCGCCACATCCCATTCACGAAATCCCAGTGCGACAAAGGCCTGAGCGCGAGCCTCATGCAGCAACGTAATCAAGGCGTCATGGCCCAGGTGACGGCCATAATTCATATCACCAATGCGTACCGAGAGTGGATGATGATGAATGATGTCCACTTCGGGGAATTCGAGCTGTACTCGCTCCATGGGATGCTCCGATCGTTATTTTTGATGTTGCGTTTTTTTAGCGCCCGTGTCGGCACGCGATCATCCTTCGCGGGCAATGGCCCGGTAGGCGATATCACGGCGATACATCGCCCCCTCCCAGTCGATCGCCGCCACGCCTGCATAGGCACGATCCCGGGCTTGGGATACGGTCTCGCCGAGGGCGGTCACACACAGTACACGTCCGCCGCTCGTGAGGATGCGCCCCTGATCATCCAGACTCGTGCCCGCATGAAATACCTTGCAGCCATCGGCCTCTGCCTCTTCAAGACCGCTGATGGCATCGCCCTTGCGATACTTCCCGGGATAGCCCTGGGCGGCCATGACGATGCCGACCGCAGTCCGCGAATCCCACTCGCACCGGTACTCATCGAGATGCCCCTCGGCCCCGGCCAGGCACAATTGCACCAGGTCGCTCTTCAAACGTAACAGAATGGGCTGAGTTTCAGGATCGCCGAAGCGACAGTTGTACTCGATGACCTTGGGCGCACCCTCACTGTCGATCATCAGTCCAGCGTAGAGAAACCCGGTGTAGGGGTGACCCTCCTCGGCCATACCCTTGACCGTCGGCAGAATCACCTCGTCGAGGACGCGCTGATAGACGGCTTCGGTGACCACCGGTGCCGGAGAATAGGCGCCCATGCCGCCGGTATTGGGGCCGCTATCGCCATCACCGGCACGCTTGTGATCCTGGCTGGTGGCCATGGGCAATATATGTTCGCCGTCTACCATGACGATGAAGCTGGCCTCTTCCCCCTCGAGAAATTCCTCGATCACCACCCGCGCCCCCGCATCACCAAAGGCGTTAGCCTCGAGCATGTCGCGCACCGCGGCTTCGGCCTCGATGTCGGTCATGGCGACCACGACCCCCTTGCCCGCGGCCAGGCCATCGGCCTTGATCACGATGGGGGCGCCCTGTTCGGCGAGATAAGCCAACGCCGAATCAACCTCGGTAAACGTGGCATAGTATGCCGAGGGGATATTGTGCCGAGCCAGAAAATCCTTGGTGAAGGATTTGGAGCCCTCGAGCTGGGCTGCCGCCTGAGAGGGCCCGAAGATCGTCAGCCCCGCGGCACGAAAGCGATCCACCACGCCCGCGACCAGAGGCGCTTCCGGCCCAACGATGGTCAGCTCGATGGCATTCTGCAGAGCAAACGCTTCCAGGCCCTCGAGATCGTCCGCGGCGATATCGACATTAGTCAGCATCGGCTCGCGGCTTGTGCCAGCGTTGCCCGGCGCCACGAAGACATTTTCCACTCGAGGTGACTGAGCCACCTTCCAGGCGAGTGCATGCTCACGGCCACCGCCGCCGATGATCAGGACCTTCATTGCTTCCCCTTCCCCTCACCCTCACTCTCATCGTCTTCCTTCTGCTGCGCCTTGGTGATGGTGTTCTGCCAGAAGCGCATATTGTCCTCGGCCATCTCACGCATCAACTCCATGGGAGAATTGCGCATGGCCTGCTTCCACTGATCCTGCAGGCGCTTCTGCTGCTCCAGCATGAGCTGGGTGCCTTGCTCGAGATAGCGCGCCAGCGGCAAGGGTCGCGCCATGGCATAGACGCGAATCAACTGTTGCAGCAGATCGTTGGAAAAGACCTCGGATTCACCGTCGGCCTGCTCCTGTTCGATGATGATCGAGAGCAAAATCGTGCGTGTCAGGTCTTCCCGGGTTTTGGCATCCTCGACCCGAAACGGTTCTTCCTCGAGAATCAGGCGGCGCAGATCCTCGAGAGTGACATAGCGACTCTGCTGAGTGTCATAAAGCCGACGATTGGCATATTTGCGAATTACGCGCACGGCGCCCCCCTATTTAAATAGTATCGCTTTTCATTTTATACATTGCGCGCGGTGCTTTTACATTGCGCATCCTCGACACATTGTGCACCGCACTATGCTGCTTGCAACCGCTCTATGCCAACCACCCTTGCCATTCATTAAGCGCATGACGCTTAATGCCTCTGAAAACTTACTCATGAGGATCGGCATGAACCTGATTCTACTCGACCTTGCGGACATCGATACCGAGGGATATGCCTGGGTGCGCGATCCACGTCGAGTACGCCATCTACGCGACGTACAGGGTGCCGACATTGGCACGGAACTGACCTTGGGCATCCAGGGCGGCGCGATTGGGCGTGGTCGATTGATAAGCTTGAATGATCATGGGGCCTGCTTCGAGGTGATACGTCTCGAACTGGCACCTCCCATGCCGTTGCCGGTACATCTGGTACTGGCCCTACCGCGCCCTCGCATGCTGGCGCGCTCGCTGGAGCACGTCACCGCCCTGGGGGTCAAGCATATCACGCTACTGCATACCCGCCGTGTCGAGAAGAGTTACTGGCAATCACCGGAGCTTGATCCGCAACGGATTCATGCACATCTGGTACTGGGCCTGGAGCAGGCCCGCGACACCGTGCTGCCTAGGGTAACGCTGGAAAAACGCTTCAAACCTTTCGTGGAGGATCGCCTGCCTGAATTGCTGGAAGGTCGGCGCGGGCTCGTGGCACATCCCGGCATGCCCAAGGCCTGCCCTCGCGCCCTGAGCGAGGAGTGCACATTGGTCATAGGCCCCGAAGGCGGCTTCATTCCCTATGAGGTAGAGTGCTTGCTGTCAGCGGGTTGCGAAGGCATTCATATCGGCGAGCGGATTCTACGCGTCGAAACCGCGGTGACCGCCTTGCTTGCCAGACTTTTCTGAATTCTGCGTGACCCTGAACTATCCTTCGCTGCGTAAACGCTGCAAGAGCTCTAGGGTGGCAAAACCATCCGGCGTGTGACCCAGACGGCGCTGATACTCACGAATACCACTGCGGGTGTTGGGGCCCAGAATGCCATCGGGCTTGCCTACCTGCATACCCTGGGCATTGAGCAGTTCTTGCAGCTCTTCTACCTGAGCCCGGGACAAGGCTTTCTCACCTCGTGGCCAATCCCCATGAACTCCCGACTGCCCTGCAAGCCGCTCGGAGAGCAAGCCCACGGCCAGAGCATAACTGGTCGAGGCGTTGTAACGCATGATCACACGAAAGTTGTGTCCGACCAGGAATGCCGGCCCCTGGGCGCCGGCGGGCGCAATGATGGCGGCCTCATCAAGCGTCGGCAATCCACCTCCCTGTATCGCCGTCACCCCTTGGGCGGCCCAAGCCTGACTCGGCCGGCGATTGGCCAGTTCGGTCTGGGCATAATCGAAATCCTCAGGCAAGCTCACTTCCAGGCCCCAGGGTTCACCCTCGCGCCAGCCGGCCTCGGCAAGATAATTCGCCGTCGACGCCATGACATCGTCGATGCTGCCCCAGATATCACGCCGCCCGTCATTATCGCCGTCCTGAGCATAGGCCTCGAAACTCGAAGGGATGAACTGGGTGTGCCCCATGGCACCGGCCCAGGAACCGCGCATGTGGTCGCGGTCGATATCGCCACGCTGCAGAATGCGTAGTGCTGCCATCAGCTCGCTTCGAGCAAAGCCGGGACGCCGCCCGTCATATCCCAGGGTGGCCAGCGCATCGATGGTAGAGAAACTGCCGAAGTTGCTGCCGTAATTGCTTTCGATACCCCAGATAGCGACAAGTATGTTGCCGGGAACGCCATAACGCTGACTGGCAGCCTCGATAGCCGGACGATGCTGCGAGAGCTGCTCACGTCCTCGTTCGACCCGGGCCTTCGAGACGGCGCTGTCGAGGTAATCCCATATCTGGCGGCTGAATTCGGGCTGGCTACGATCAAACTCGATGATGCGTGGTTGAAAGCGGACTGGATCGAAAGCAGCCGCCAGGGTCACATCGTTAATTCCTTCGCCCCGCGCTTGACGCTTGAAGTTAGCGACCCACTCGGAGAATTCGGCTTTTTCCTGCGCATCATCGTTCTTCGCCGAGGCCTCGGCAGAAGTGACCGTATTATCCGCCTCGCTGGAAGCGGTGGCGCTGTTTTCGCTATTCCCGGTGGTGTTGGCACTTGATTGACAGCCACTTGCCGCAACCAGCAGCGCCAGGGTCAAGGAGGAAATAGTGCTGAGACGACGATGCATGAAACGTCCTTACAAAAGTAAAAGAGGCATTCTCACCCAAGATGATAGTGGCGACCAGAGTTCTCTAACAGTATCGGCTTAGCCCATCAGATTAAGTCTTATCAGTACCGCAAGATGACAAAGGACCACCACGACTGTCAGCAAACTACGTAAATTCTGATACCAGTGGGGTAAACGCTGAACGCTACTGGACTGACGTTCGTACAGACGCACCAGCAGGAAGCCGACCATCAGGATCAGGGCAGCGGCATCATAATTGAACAATAATGCCGGCCACGCCAGCAGGCTGGGCACCATGCTCAACGATAGCCGAACATCGAAGGCCCGTGTTTCTGATGCGTCTTGACTCATGGCCAGCCCCCAATGAATACCACCGAGGAACGACAGAATGACCGCGCTGTAGAAAACGAATGCCTTGATCGCCAGCGCCTGCCACAGCACGGGGGCTACATAGATGCAGATGGCGCCAGCTAGAAAGGGAATCAGCCCAGCGCAGCCAAGCCAGAAGGGTAAACGCGGCGACGGTGTATGCTCCAGGTTGTTCATGCAGTTTTCTTTATGCTCTGATTGTGAGTCGCAAGTGAAAAAAGACCGAGCCTGCATGCTAACGAGCCCATTCGGTGCCCGCCAGTGATGGCGTAACGCAGGTGGCAACTTTCCATTATCCCTCGACCAGCGCTGGCGAGGGATTGGAAAGCCGTGGTAGAGTCGAACCATCTTCGACGCGGCGCCACTGATTGCGCAAAATTTCATTCACTTTCAGGCTGTTAGATTTAGGGCACGAGATACCAGAGGCCATGAAAGGAGACAAGAGATCGTGACGGACCGCTATCGCTGCAGATTGTTTGATCCGCGTGTTCATTCTCGCGTCGCCGCCTCGGCAAATTGTGCCTGTGGCTGTATAGCGCGCTGGATGCTGTCACCGCGAGCATACTGGCGACCTTTCCTGACCGACCCTCCACACATGGATGCTTGATAGCCGTCGCGTTACCGGCTGAACTGTGAACTGATCGGCTTGACGCTCGGCGCGTCATGCTCAGCGTAATACCAACGATAAGAGTGGGTCGTTCATGCCATTGCTTCTGATAATACTGCTCCCCTTGTTGGGCAGTCTGATGCCCCTGTTGGGCTCCAACGACAAGCGTGACACCTGCGCCCTGCTCACGGCATTGGCTCCGGCGATTGCCTTGAGCATCCTGCTGACCCAGGCAGGCAGTGTCCTCGACGGCGAGGTACTGCGCTTTTCGCTATCCTGGATCCCCGCACTCAATCTCGATCTGGCCTTGCGCCTGGATGGCCTGTCGCTGCTGTTCACCTTGTTGATCCTGGGTATCGGCCTGCTGATTATCCTCTATACGCGCTTCTACCTGTCGCCAGAGGACAGCATGCCGCGCTTCTATGCGTTTCTGATGCTGTTCATGACGGCCATGCTGGGCATCGTCATGGCGGACAATCTGATTTTGCTATGGATGTTCTGGGAGCTGACCAGTCTCACCTCATTCTTGCTGATCGGCTTCTGGTACACCCAGACCAACGCGCGACGTGGCGCGCGGGCCTCACTGACCGTGACCGCCCTGGGTGGACTCGCCTTGCTGGCAGGACTGCTGCTGATCGGCGATATCGTCGGCTCCTACGACATGCAGGTGGTACTGGATAGTCGCGAGACCATTCAGTACGATCCACGCTATGTACCGGCCGTGCTGCTGGTGCTGCTGGGTGCCTTCACCAAGTCGGCCCAATTCCCCTTCCAGTTCTGGCTGCCTCAGGCGATGGCCGCCCCGACCCCGGTCTCCGCCTTCCTGCATTCCGCCACCATGGTCAAGGCCGGGGTCTTTCTGCTGGCACGACTTCATCCGGCGCTGGCAGGCACGGATATCTGGCTCTACCTGGTCGGCCTGACAGGTCTGACGACCCTGATCTATGGCGCCTACTTCGCCATCATCAAGTACGACATCAAGGCGATCCTGGCCTACTCCACCGTCAGCCACCTGGGGCTTATCACCATGCTGTTCGGCTTCGATAGCCGCATGGCCGTGGTGGCCGGAGTCTTCCACATTCTCAACCACGCCCTGTTCAAGGCCTCTTTGTTCATGGTGGCGGGTATCGTGGACCACGAATGCGGCACTCGGGACATCCGCAAGCTCAAGGGCCTGTGGCGCTACATGCCGGTCACTACGCTACTGGCGACCCTGGGCTGCGCGTCCATGGCGGGGGTTCCGCTGCTCAACGGCTTTCTGTCCAAGGAGATGATGCTCGCTGAGTCCCTCGACACCCAGTTGCTGGGTGGGCTTTCCTGGCTGATACCGGCACTGGCGACGTTGGGTAGCGTGCTCTCCGTCACCTATGCGCTGCGCTTCGTACGCAATATCTTTTTCGACGGCCCGCCCCGGGAGGTGGCCAAGACGCCCCATGAACCGCCCTGGCTGATGCGCGCCCCGGCCATCCTGATGATATCGCTATGTGTGCTGATCGGGCTCTTACCGGCCATCACTGTGACGAGCTTGGTCTACGCCGCTGCCGATGCCGCGCTAATGGCCTCTCCGCCGGAGCTGCATCTTGCGATATGGCATGGCTTCAATCTGCCGCTCTTGATGAGCGCCATTGCCTTGTCTGGCGGTGTAGTCGTCTATTTGCTGCGTCAGCATCTGTTCAGCTTTCAGCGCCAGTTCGCTGCAATCGATCCCCTGTCGGTCTACGAAGGCTTCATGCAGGCGCTGGTCAAGGCCTTCCAATGGGGTCTAGAAGCCTTGGAGAATGGATCGTTGCAGCGTTACATGCTATGGCTGGTCATCGCGGTACTGGCCTTGGCCGGCAGCAGCTTGATGGAGGTCTCCGCACTTTACGGAGGCAAGGCATTACAGCCTCTTGATGGCATCTTGATCATCGGCGCCGCCATCACCATCTTCGCCGGGCTGGCCACGGCCTGTCTGCATCGTCGCCGGCTGATCTCGATCCTCATGCTATCGATCGTCGGCCTGATGACCTCGCTGATCTTCGCGCGTTTTTCGGCACCGGACCTGGCGCTCACCCAGCTGGCGGTCGAGGTGGTGACGATGATTCTGCTGATGCTGGCCCTGTTCTTCTTGCCCCAGCGCACCCCCAAGGAGTCCAACGGTCGACGCGTGGTGCGGGATGTGCTCGTGTGTACCGGCTTTGGCGGCATCATCGCCAGCCTCAATTACGCGGTACTCACGCGGCCGGTGTCATCGATTTCCGATTTCTTTCTCGAGAACAGCGTGCCCGGCGGCGGCGGCCACAATGTGGTCAACGTCATTCTGGTGGATTTCCGTGGCTTCGATACCCTGGGCGAGATTACCGTGCTGTGCATCGCCGGTATCGGCATCTACAAGCTGCTCAATCGTCTGCGTCTATTCATGCCCTCCAGTGATTTCGAAGGGCGACCCTGGTCGCCGGATCGCCACCCCATGATTCTGGCCACGGTATCCCAGTCGTTGATGCCGATGGCATTGCTGGTATCGGCATTCATCTTCCTTCGCGGCCATAACGCGCCGGGGGGCGGCTTCATCGCAGGTCTGGTAACGGCGGTCGTGCTGATCCTGCTATACATCACCCGCGGGGTCGAATGGACACAGCAACGCCTGGATTTCCAGTTTCAGCCGATTGCCGTGGTCGGTGTCGGTATCGCTGCCCTGACCGGTCTAGGCAGTTGGCTGTTCGGCTATCCTTTTTTGACCTCGAGCTACGGGCACTTCCATATTCCGCTGATCGGTGACGTGGAGCTGGCGACCGCCTTGCTCTTCGATCTAGGGGTCTATCTCACTGTCATCGGGGCGACGCTGATGATCCTGGCCAATCTGGGCAAGATCACCACGCCTCACCGACCCAGCAAGCAAAAGGAGCCCAGCTGATGGAAGCGCTTTACGCCACGATTACCGGTGTACTGGCAGCCTGCGGCCTTTTCTTGGCCCTGCGCGGACGAACCTTTCCCGTGGTGGTCGGACTGACGCTATTGTCCTATGCCGTCAACCTGTTCCTGTTCTCGACGGGGGGGCTGAACACGGACGCCGCCCCCGTCATCGATGATCACGGCGGTCAATATACCGACCCGCTTCCCCAGGCACTGGTGCTGACCGCCATCGTCATCGGCTTCGCCATGACCGCCTTCTCGGTCATCCTCGCCATTCGCGTGCGAGGTGAACTGGGCAGCGACGATGTCCACGCCGGTCGCACCAACGAGTCCCGGGAGAACAAGTCCTGATGCAGCACTTGCCCATCCTGCCCATCGTTCTGCCGTTATTCGCCGGCTTGCTGTTATTGCTCAATCGTGACGGTGCGACGCGTCCGCGACGTATTATCTCGCTGATTTCGACCTCGCTGCTGGTGGTGGTTGCCATCGCTCTGGTAGCCCAGGCGACGAATGGCGATATCCGCTACTATGCCCTTGGCGATTGGCAACCGCCTTTCGGCATCATCCTGGTGCTCGATCGTTTATCCGCCATGATGGTGCTGTTGACCTCGGTTCTGGCACTGGGAAGCGTGATCTATGCCTGTGCCGGAGAGGACGAAAAAGGCACGAACTATCACGGCCTCTTCCAGCTTCAACTGATGGGCATCAACGGTGCCTTTCTGACCGGCGATCTGTTCAACCTGTTCGTTTTCTTCGAGGTGCTGCTGATTGCCTCCTATGCCTTGCTGATGCACGGTGGCGGCAAGACGCGCATTCACGCCAGCTTTCATTACGTCGCGCTCAATCTGGCCAACTCGGCACTTTTCCTGCTGGCGGTCGGGACACTCTACGGTGCCACTGGCACCCTCAACATGGCCGACATGGCTTCGCGCATCGAGAATCTGGAGCCTGAACAGACGGAACTGGTCAAGGTCGGCGCCATGCTGTTACTGGTGGTCTTCGGACTCAAGGCTGCGATGCTACCGCTGTACTTCTGGCTACCACGCGCTTACGCGGCGGCGCCCGCACCGGTGGCGGCGCTGTTCGCCATCATGAGCAAGATCGGCATCTATGCCATCATCCGAGTCTATACCCTGATCTTCGGTCCCGATGCCGCCCCCTTGGACAACCTGGCCCAACCCTGGGTGTGGTGGCTCGGGCTGGCCACCCTGGTACTGGGCACTGTCGGTGTGATAGCCGCCCGGGACCTGCGCGGCCAAGTCGCCTACCTGATCATCATTTCCGTAGGGACACTGCTGGCTGGCATCGGCATGAATAGCCTCGCCGCCCAGAGTGCGCTGCTCTATTATTTACCCCATACCACGCTGGTCACCGGCGGCATGTTTCTGCTGGTCGACAGCATCGCGATGCAGCGTGGACAAGCCGGGGCACGCATCGTACGGTCCCGGGGCGTCAAGCAGGCTGCACCTCTGGGACTGTTCTTCTTCATTGGCGCCATGGCCGCCGCCGGTATGCCGCCGCTTTCCGGTGCCATCGGCAAGACGTTGCTGTTACAGGCGGCGACAGGACCGACCCAACAAGCTTGGCTTTGGGCCGCCCTATTGATTAGCGGGCTTGTTGCCATCGTCGCCATGAGCCGCGCTGGCTCGACGGTTTTTTGGCGGACCACTCCCAAGGATGAGGCATCCGTTCCGAATCTTGGTCCCTGGCGGGGTATCGCCATCGGACTGCTGATCGGCGCTTCGCCGGTATTGGCGCTACTGGCCGGGCCAGTGACCGAGTATGCCCAGGCTACCGCGGAACAGCTGGCCAACCATGACGCTTATATCCGCGCCATCATCGCGCCTCAGGAGACAGGAGAGATCCCATGATACGATCGCGTCGCTGGCTGCCCATGCCCATACTCTCTATCCTGTTGCTGGTAGTCTGGTTATTGCTGCAGCAAAGCATCGGCTTGGGTCACTGGTTGCTGGGCGGCGTGCTAGCGCTGTTGATTCCGCTGGCAGTGGCGCCCTTCTACGAGAACCCGCCGCTTCTCAAGCGTCCCGGATTGATGGCCCGCTACATTGTTCGCGTGCTCGGCGATATCATACTCGCCAACCTGCAGGTGTCCTGGATCATCCTCGATCCGCGAGGGCGTATGAACCCAGCCTTCATCGAGTACCCGCTGCAACTCACGCAGAATTTCCCCATCACGGTGCTGGCCAGCACCATCACCCTGACCCCGGGGACCGTATCAGCGCACTTGCGTATGAGCGGCAAGAGTCTGTTGATTCATGCCCTCGACGTGGACGATGTCGATGCGGTCATTCATGAAATCCACGAACGCTACGAGCGCCCACTGATGGAGATCTTCGAATGCTAGACGTCGCCTTGTGGACCAGCCTGGCGTTGTTCACGGCATCGGTGCTACTCACCCTTTATCGCGCCATCATCGGGCCTAGCCTGCCCGACCGGATCCTGGCTCTGGATACGATGTACATCAACTCCATCGGCCTGATCATCCTGTTCGGCATATGGATCAATTCCAAGATCTATTTCGAAGCCGCCTTGTTGATCGCCATGCTGGGTTTCATCAGTACGGTGGCGGTCTGCAAGTACTTACTGCGCGGCGATATCATCGAGTAAGGATCAAGCAGGAGACGCAATATGATCGGCTTCTACACCTTCATGGAGGGCGTGATCGCCTTCTTCCTTATCGCCGGCGGGCTGTTCGCTTTCATTGGCGCGTTAGGGATGACTCATCTCAAGGATTTCTACATGCGCCTGCATGGCCCGACCAAGACCTCGACGTTAGGCGTCGGCTGTGTGCTGATCGCATCCGCCTGCTATTTCAGCCTGGTGGATGGAGGCTTCAATGTGCAGGAATTGTTGATCACCATCTTTCTTTTCATCACCGCCCCAGTCTCGGCCCACCTATTGGCCAAGAGTGCGTTGCACCAGAAACTGCCGCATGATCCGCGCACTCAAGGCCACCCCGAGGAGCTCGACGAAGAAGAAGAAAATCCCAAGCCACAGCAGCGGTCCATTACCCCGCCACCGTCCTGATCCTCGTCAATCAGGATCAGCTCACCAGCCCTGGGTGTGTTGTTCGACCAGACTGGCGAACAAGGCGATGTGGTCGTCACGATCGTTGAGAGCCGGAATATAGCGGTAACGCTTGCCGCCGGCCTTCATGAAATTATCGCGGTTTTCCACCTCCAGCTCTTCCAGGGTTTCCAGACAGTCCGCGGAAAACGCCGGGCTCATGATATCGACATGCTCGACGCCCTGTTGCGGCAAAGCCATCAAGGTGTGATCAGTATAGGGTTTGAGCCACTCCTCACGGCCAAAGCGTGACTGGTAGGTCATTTGCCATTCGCCTTCCTCCAGACCCAGAGCCTCGGCCAATAGTCGGCTGGTGGTCTCGCAATGCCGTGGATAGGGGTCGCCATTGTCGGCATAGCGCTGTGGGATGCCATGATAGGACATCATCAGGCGTCCGCGCTGCTCATCGTGCTGCTGCCAGTGCTCGCGCACGCTATTGGCCAGCGCTTCGATATAAGCAGGGTGATCGTGATAATCCCGGATGAAACGCAGCTCCGGCAGATGCGGACAGGGCTTGAGCGCCTTGGCAAGACGATCGAACACCGCCGCGGTAGTGGAGCGTGAGAACTGAGGATACAGCGGTAATACCAGAATGCGCTCGACCCCCGCATCCCGCAGTCGCAACCCCGCCTCCTCCATGCTCGGCTGACCATAGGTCATGGCCAGCTCGACGGGAACGTTCTCGCCTAGGCGCTCAGCGAGTAGCGCCCTGAGTGCCTGCTGCTGGCGCCGGGCGATGACCAGTAAGGGCGAGCCACCTTCCTGCCACACCGCCGCGTAACCCTTGGCCACCTTGCTCGGCCGAAAGCGCAGAATCACCCCGTTGAGAATCAGCCACCACAACGGCCGCGAGACATCGACGACCCGCTCATCCCATAGGAATTCCGCCAGATAGCGCCGCACTGCCTCAGGGGTGGGGGCATCCGGCGTACCCAGATTGGCCAGCAATACGCCGAAACGAGGGGTGGACATCTGCTTTCTCCTGACCTTGATTGGAAAACGAAAAGGTTAACCGCACCCTATCGCGATGAAGAATGGCACTATACTATCAGATAGTTTTGTATAACTTATGGTCAATTCATGTCCAAGCCACTGGTTCTCGTGCTCGGCGATCAATTAAGCCTTGAGTTGCCAACCCTCCGCGACGCGACGAACGATGCCGTGATTGCACTCTGCGAGGTAACGGAAGAAGGCCGTTATGTTCCTCATCACCCTCAGAAGATCGCTCTGATCTTCGCTGCCATGCGGCACTTCGCACAGCAGCTACGTGACAAGGGTCGACAGGTTCATTACAGCGCGCTGGACGACGATGATAACTGCCAGGACCTGCTCGATGAAGCCGAGCGGCTGGCCACTCTCTACACCTGCGATGAGATACGCGTCGTTCGCCCCGGAGAATGGCGCTTATGGAAGCGGATAGCGAATCGCAAGGCGAACTGGACGATCATCGAGGATGATCGCTTCTTCTGTCCGTTAGCGGATTTCGCCACCTGGGCAAAGGACCGCAAACAACCGCGCATGGAAAATTTCTATCGTCAGATGCGCCGGCGCACCGGCCTATTGATGGAAGACGACGAACCTGCCGGTGGGCAATGGAATTTCGATCACGACAATCGCCAACCCATTGATCGCCATATCGATGTTCCTGCCTTGCCCCGTCATCGTCACGACGATACGACTCGTCGGGTGCTCGCTCTGGTCGAAAGTCACTTCAGCGAACATTTTGGCTCGCTGGAAGGCTTCAACTGGCCCGTAACACGACGCCAAGCGTTGGCCGATCTACGCCACTTCATCGATCACCGCCTACCGGATTTCGGTCGCTATCAGGATGCCATCAGCGACACGCAGCCCTATCTTTTTCATGCTCGTCTTTCGGCGGCCATGAACATCGGTCTACTCGGGCCCCGGGAAGTCTGCGAGGCGGCCGAGGCAGCCTATTACCAAGGAGACGCGCCGATCAATGCAGTGGAGGGATTCATACGTCAGATACTCGGCTGGCGCGAGTATGTACGAGGCATCTACTGGCTGAAGATGCCCGACTACAAATGCGAAAATCATCTGAATGCCAAGCGTGATCTGCCCGCCTTCTACTGGACTGGTGACACCGACCTGCACTGTCTCAAACGCGCCTTGGAGATGACCCACGACAACGCCTACGCGCACCATATTCAGCGCCTGATGGTCACCGGTAACTTCGCCCTGTTGTGCGGCGTCAAGCCGGAGGCATTATGCGACTGGTATCTGGCGGTGTATGCCGACGCTTTCGAGTGGGTCGAGCTACCCAATACCCTGGGCATGGTACTGCATGCCGATGGCGGTTTGATGGGATCGAAACCCTATTGCGCCTCGGGCAAGTATATCGACCGCATGTCGGATCATTGCAGCCAGTGCCGCTATGACGTCAAAAAGGTGACCGGTGAGAACGCCTGCCCCTTCAATAGCCTGTATTGGAATTTTCTCGAAGAACACGCGGAGCGTCTGGAAAAGAATCACCGCATGAAACTGATCTACGGCTCGCTCCGGCGCATGAGCGACGACAAGCGAACGGCGATGCGCGATCAGGCACGGCGGTTCCTGAAAAGTCTCGACTGGGAACCGGCCTACGGTCAGGGCGATCACCTGGAGGGCTATCGTCGTTCGGACTCACGGCAACGGCAGTAAGAGAACGTCAGCGGATTAGAACACCAAGGGGATATAGGAACTCAGAGGGTCATGATAGTGAGGTGCGCGACCGATCATTTCATCGTTGGCCACGAACTGCACCAGATAAGCACGATGGATACCGGCACGCTTGAGCTCGAGATAGACATCATCCAGAGCGCGAAACAGCATCGGTTTGCCACGCTGAGTCAATGAAGCTCGCTCGCCTTCCATGTCTTCGAGTTCGACCTGATAGCAACGACTGCCCGCATGGCCGATCACGCGGATCTCGAAATTGTCGTGATGGCGTGCGTAACGTTTCAGTTCTTGAAGTTCCATGCCCCCTCCCGGTCAATGAATGGAATGCGGCAACCCGCACCCCCAGGCATCCAGCCTGATCCGCGCCTATTACGATTTCATTAACTCAAGAAGGTTCAACGACAACCGAAGTCTGCCAGCGCAGACTCACTCTGACTGATAGTTCGATGGATCGATCGCCACGCCCAACGAGTTGCGATCCACCCAATTGCCCGCCTTGGTCTCCTTATAGCGAAACACCACTCGATCACCGGTGGTTACCGGCAGCTCCCTATCCTCGGTCTGGTAACTATAGGACGTACCATCGACGACCAGATGATAGCGATACAGGTCCGGCATACCCAGCCATTCCTTGAAGGGACCTTCGCGGTCCACGCTCTCAAGCACACCTCGCGCCTCGAGCTTGGGAAGACGTTTACGATTGCCGCGTCGAAAGCCACTTGCCATGGGGTCATTTCCTCTATTCGCCAAAATGCTGTCCGTAGCTGTCCGGAGCCAGATCCTCGAAGCGCGTGTACTTGCCGATAAAGGCCATGTGTACGGTACCGATGGGTCCGTTACGCTGTTTACCAATGATCAACTCGGCCAACCCCTTATTATCCGGGTTATCCGTATTGTAGACCTCATCACGATAAACGAAGGCAATGACGTCTGCATCCTGTTCAATGGCGCCAGATTCGCGAAGATCCGACATCACCGGACGCTTGTTAGGGCGCTGCTCCAGAGAGCGGTTGAGCTGTGACAGGGCGATGACCGGACAACCGAACTCCTTGGCCAGCCCCTTGAGTGAGCGGGAGATCTCCGAGATCTCGCCGGTGCGGTTCTCGGAAAAGCCAGGTATCTGCATCAATTGCAGATAGTCGATCATGATCAGGCCCAGATTGCCTTGCTCGCGCACCACGCGCCGAATACGCGACCGCATCTCGTTGGGCGACAGTGCCGCGGTATCGTCGATGAAAAGCTGCTTGTCCTTGAGCAGATTGAC
The DNA here is from genome assembly GCF_049808615.1 of Halomonas sp. GXIMD04776. Classification (NCBI taxonomy): domain Bacteria; kingdom Pseudomonadati; phylum Pseudomonadota; class Gammaproteobacteria; order Oceanospirillales; family Halomonadaceae; genus Halomonas; species Halomonas sp. GXIMD04776. Next base: position 114,324 of record NZ_JBNCAN010000001.1, read on the forward strand.
CACCGAGGTCAAGCGGGGCCAGTCTTCGTCCTCGAGCTGACCGGTTCGCATCCGGGTCTGATCGATGCGGCCCAGGGATGACAACATCCGCAACATGAGCGAATCCGCGGGCATCTCCATGGAAAACACCATCACCGGCTTGTCACTGGAAATGACCGCGTGCTCCACCAGATTCATGGCAAAGGTGGTCTTGCCCATGGAAGGACGCCCCGCGATGATCACCAGATCCGAGGGCTGCAGGCCCGAGGTCATGTCGTCGAGATCACGAAAACCCGAGGACAGACCGGTCATCTGGCCCTGCATGTTGAACAATTCGTCGATACGATCGACCGCCTTGGACAGCAGCTGACTCATGCCGACGGGACCACCGGATTTGGGCCGCGATTCGCTGATCTGAAAGACCAAACGCTCGGCTTCATTGACCAGCTCATCCGAGGGCCTTCCCTGAGGGCTGAAGGCCCCTTCGGCGATCTGGTTGGCAGCCTGGATCAGCTTGCGCAGCGTTGCTCGCTCGCGAACGATGTCGGCATAGGCGCGGATGTTGCCTGCCGACGGCGTATTGCGAGCCAGCTCGGCCAGATAGGCTAGCCCCCCGACGGTGTCGAGTTGATCACGACTCTCCAGTGCTTCGGACAGAGTCACCACATCGAGAGGATGCGCAGACTCTGCCAGTTGAATCATGGCATTGAACACAAGACGATGTTCGTAGCGATAGAAATCATCCGCCACCAGCCGTTCGGAAACGGTATCCCAGGCATCGTTGTCGAGCATCAATCCGCCCAGTACCGACTGCTCCGCCTCGAGCGAGTGTGGCGGCACCTTGAGCGCCGCGGTTTCTTGATCGAGTTCGCGAGTGTCACTCATTGAATGTTCCGCAGGATTGGATCGATGTAGTGCTCGTCACGCATTCTACCCATAAAAAAACGCGGCAGACGAGCTGCCGCGTTTCGATACATTCATATCGTATTTACTCGGCGACCACGACCACGCGAATGGTGGCATTGACCTCGGCATGCAGATGCAACTGGACATCGTATTCGCCAGTGGCGCGAATCGGTCCTTCCGGCATGCGAACCTCACTCTTGGAGACCTCGATACCGGCCTGATAGAGCGCATCCGCCAGATCACGGGGACCGATCGACCCGAACAGCTTGCCCTCATCACCGGCCTTGGCGACCAACGACAACTCGATGTCGTTGAGCTGTTCGGCACGATTTTCGGCTTCGCTCTTGCGCTCTGCCGCCTGCGCTTCGAGCTCGGCACGCTGGGCTTCGAATGCTTGCACATTTTCCTTGGTTGCCGGTACGGCATGGCCGTAAGGCACCAGATAGTTACGACCATAACCGGGCTTGACGGTGACCTTGTCACCCAGCGCACCCAGCTTACCGATGTTGTCGAGCAGAATGACTTCCATCTCGTTAACCTCTTGTCATTGGCTGCGGGCCATGCGTCCGCGAAAATCCGCGAAGGTATCGATGAAACCCAGCAGCAGCACAATCAAAATCATGGGCCATGTCGTCAGCAGCAGTATATAGAACGCTACCAGCCATAGCCTGTTCATGCCCTTGAAACCAATAAAGCCGTGTATCAGCGCGACGCCGCTCACCAATAGCGGTACCCAGGCCAGCATGGCGAGTGCGGGTAATGACAGCACCATGCCAATCACGCCCAGGCCAACCAGTAACGCCAGTTCCTTGCCTGTGAGTCGCAGCGCATGGAACTCGCTGCGAAAGCCACCGGGATTGTATAAACCCGCTTGCCAGCTGCGCGCCAGCGCGAGACATGCCACCGCAGCCAACAATACGATCAATCCCGTCACGCCACCGATCAGCAGGCCGGCCAATTGCTCGGTCGCCACGCCTTGTTCGTTGAGTTGCCCCAACATGCGCTCGATTTCCGGCGAGCTCTGGCGTAGCTGTTCAAGCAATGGGCCCGCCCCGCCGGGCGGCAAGAAGATTCCCAGTTGAATCATCACCGCGCCCGCCAGGGCGCCTAGGATCAGCGCCTCACTCCAGCGAAGGCGAGCACGCAGCACAGTGGCCATCAAGGTCACCAGCAACAGGCTCGACAAGGGAATGACATCCCCTTGGCTCCACCACCAGCCGGCAGGCACCGCAGCCGCGATAATCACCAGAAGCGCCGAACTCAAGCCAAGACGCAAGGTGACGAGAGCAGCCACCGCAGCACTGAACCAGAACAGCCACGGCACGATTGCAGCTAGAGCGGCGGCACCTGCAGCCTGGGGTGTTCCGCGCATTACCCAGCGGGCCAGGGGAAGCATCACGCTATCGTCTTATTGGTGGCTATCGGTATAGGGCAGTAGCGACAGATAACGAGCGCGCTTGATGGCAGTCGAGAGCTGACGCTGGTAGCGCGCTCGTGTGCCGGTGATACGGCTCGGAACGATCTTGCCGGTTTCCGTGATATAGGCCTTGAGCGTATCGATATCCTTGTAATCGATGTACTTCACGCCTTCTGCGGTAAAACGGCAGAACTTACGGCGACGGAAAAAACGTGCCATGAATCATCCTCCTGGAAATGCGGATCACTGGGCGTCGGCGGTTTGCGGACGCTCTGAGCTGTCTTCGGAACGCTCGGAGCCATCTCCAGAACGCTCAGAACCGTCCGAACGATCGCCACGAGGCTTGTCGGAACGATCTTCACGACGCGGGCGCCTATCGTCGGCGGGCTTCATCATCGGTGAGGCTTCGGTGACAGCTTCCTTGCAGCGCACGACCAGGCTACGAATGATCGCATCGTTGAAGCGGAAGATGTTCTCGAGCTCGTCGAGAGTCTCACCGCGGCACTCGATGTTCATCAGCACGTAGTGGGCTTTGTGGATCTTGTTGATCGGATAGGCCAGATGACGGCGGCCCCAATCCTCAAGACGATGGACGGTTCCGCCGTTTTCGGTGACGAGGCCAGTGTAGCGCTCGACCATCGCGGATACCTGCTCGCTCTGGTCCGGATGGACCATGAAGACGATTTCGTAATGACGCATGGACTCTCCTTACGGTTTGACAGCTTCCTAGGGGCAGGGAAATCCCACCGCGGGAAGCAAGGAGTCGTGGTTTACGGGTAGAGGGTGTTCGAAGAACCGCGTTATTGTAGTGATCGCCCTCTCATCTTGCAAGAAAAGGCCAGAGCGCGTTTTTCACGTGGACCTCCTTGTCACTCGTTGTCAGCGTCGTTGGCGCACTGCTTCGAAAAGACAGATGCCGGTCGCCACCGACACATTGAGACTGGAGACACTGCCCGCCATGGGCAGCTTGATCAGAGCATCGCAGGCTTCCCGGGTCAGGCGCCTCAGCCCTTTACCCTCGGCTCCCATGACCAGCGCACAGGGTCCGGTCAGATCGATCTCGAACAGACTCACCTCGGCTTCGCCGGCGGTACCGCTCAACCAGACGCCAGCCTCCTTGAGCCTCGCCATGGCCCGGGCCAGATTGACGACCTGATAGACCGGCACATTCTCCGCCGCGCCGCAGGCCACCTTGCGCACCACGGCGTTGAGAGGTGCCGACTTGTCCTTGGGCAGAATGACACCGTGGACGCCTGCTGCATCGGCACTGCGCAGGCAGGCACCGAGATTATGCACATCGGTCACACCATCGAGAATCAGCAACAACGGTGGCTCCCGATGTGGCCAACCATTGAGCCGCAACATCAGCTCTTCTTCGCTGTGCGCCATGAGCGGCTTGCAAAAGGCAATGATTCCTTGATGGGCGCCGCCCTGAGCGATCTCGTCCAGCACCTCCCGGGGTCGAGGCATCAGACGAGCCCCGCTACCACGCGCTTTTTCAATCACCGCCGCAAGACGTGTTTCCGCCGGGCCTTCCTGCACCCAAAGTTCACGCGGGGCTTCGCCATTCTCGAACAAGGCCTCCACGGCATGTATACCGAACACGGCGTCCAGGCCGCTGGGCTTGGCCATTCCCGCTTTATACCCCACCCCGCGACCACCACGGGAAGGCCTGTGACGTGGTCCATGCGAACGCTGCGAACCACCACGACTCACGATTTACCCCCCGAAGACTTGCGCCCGCCACGCCGGTTACGGTTAGATGTGCTCCCACCACCCTTGTCACGCTCCTTATCGCGTTCTTGCTTGCCCGGACGCGGCTTGCGCTTGCTCGGTTTCTTTTGACCCGCCCCTTTATCATTCTTGGCGGCAGAGGCCCCCGAAAAACCCGCCTTGGGCTTGCGCGGTTGACGCTGCTTGCGGGGCATGTCGTCAACCAGCTCAAAATCGATCTTGCGGTCATCGAGATCGACTCGCGCTACCTGAACGGTGACTCCATCGCCCAGGCGGTAGGCGATTCCACCACGCTCGCCCTTGAGGCGATGCTTTTCGGGCTCGTAGTGGTAGTAATCCGAGGGTAGTGAAGTGACGTGCACCAAGCCTTCGACATAGACGTCATCGAGACGCACGAAAATACCGAATCCGGTGACCGAGGCAATGGAGCCTTCGAAGACCTCGCCCACTTTGTCGGACATGAATTCGCATTTGAGCCAGTCCGCGACGTCCCGGGTCGCATCATCGGCACGGCGCTCGGTCATCGAGCAATGCTCGCCCAATTCAACCATCTGCTCGAAGGTATAGGGGCACCATTGGCTAGGTTTTTCCACCGGCGCACCTTCGACCCGCTGGACGGTCGCCGTCTTGCGCGGGCCGCGAATCACCGAGCGAATCGCGCGGTGCACCAGCAGGTCCGGGTAGCGCCGGATCGGTGAGGTAAAGTGGGCGTAGGCCTGATAGGCCAAACCGAAGTGCCCCTCATTTTGCGGCGAATAGACGGCCTGGTTCATCGAACGCAACATCACCGTCTGGATGATGTCCGCATCCGGTCGATCCTTGATCACCTCGCGCAGCGCCTGATAATCCTGGGGCGTCGGCTCGTCCCCGCCGCCCAGGGACAGGCCCAGCTCATTGAGGAACAGCCGCAGCTTGTCGAGACGCTCCGGCGACGGTGGCTGGTGAATGCGATACAGTGCCGGCAGATCGTGCTTGTCGAGGAAGCGCGCAGTGGCCACATTGGCCGCCAGCATACATTCTTCGATCAGCTTGTGGGCGTCGTTGCGCGAGCGCGGCACGATGGCCTCGATCTTGCGTTCCGCGTTGAACAGGATTTCCGTTTCAGTGGTCTCGAAATCGATGGCGCCGCGTTCTGTCCGCGATTGACGCAATATCTTGTACAGCGCGTGCAGGCTTTTCAGCGACGGAAGTAATGAGCGGTAGCGCTCACACAGCGCTTGACCCTCGGCGCTATCCGGCGACTCGAGCATTTCACCTACCTGGGTGTAGGTCAGTCGGGCATGAGAGCGGATGACCGCCTCATAGAACTTGTAGCGACTGATCATGCCGGTCTTGGAAATGTTCATCTCGCAGACCAGGGTCAGGCGATCGACCTCGGGGTTCAGCGAACACAGGCCGTTGGAGAGTAGCTCCGGCAGCATAGGCACCACCTGGCCTGGGAAATAGACCGAGTTGCCGCGTGTGTGACCTTCCCGATCCAGCGCCGAACCAATGCTGACATAATGAGAGACATCGGCGATGGCAACCAATAGCTTCCAACTACCCGACTTGGTCTTCCAGGCACAGACCGCGTCATCGAAGTCCTTGGCGTCCTCACCGTCGATAGTGACCATGGGGGTGTCGCGCAGGTCGATGCGGTGCTGCTTGTCGGCCTCGGCTACTTCCGCCGATATAGCGGCGATCTCCTCTTCGACCTCCGGGGGAAAGTCCGCGGGTATATCGTAACTGCGAATGGCGATCTCGATCTCCATCCCCGGGTCCATGCGCTCACCCAACACCTCGACGACCTCCCCCACCGGCTGCATTCGAGTCTCCGGCTGCTGGGTGATCTTGACCGAAACGACCTGTCCGTCCTTGGCGCCACCCGTGGCCTTGTTGGGAATGATCACCTCGAGCGGGATACGTGCATTTTCCGGGATCAATACGCTGAATTCGCTGGAACGCTCACGATAGATCCCGACCAGTGTCTGGGTATTACGCGCCAATATCTCGACGATAGTCGCTTCGTCGCGCCCACGTCGATCACGGCCACTGATGCGGGTCAACACATGATCGCCATGGAAGACGCGGCGCATCTGACGTGGTGGCATTACCAGATCGGGCTTCTTGCCATCATCGCGTATCAGGAAACCAAAGCCATCGCGATGGCCCAGTACCCTTCCTTTGATCAGATCGAGCTTGTCGATCAGCGCATAGGCGTTGCGCCGGTTTCGCAGCACCTGGCCATCCCGTTCCATGGCCGCCAGGCGGCGGCGCACGGCTTCCATCTGATCCTCATCCTCCAGGCCCAACATGCGGCTCATGTTCTCATGAGTGATGGGTTTGCCATACTCTTCGAGCCGGGCCAACAGGTATTCCCGGCTGGGCACTGGCCGGTCGTATTTATGCGCTTCGCGTTCCGCTTGTGGGTCGTCGCTCAACGTCCAATGATTCATGAATGAAGCTTCCTTGAAAAGAAATGGGCGTGCGGCAGCAGGCGCGAGGCAATGTAGTGATAAGTTGTCATGGGCGCAGTATAGCGCTGCGCGGGAAACGACCCAACCATCCTGCTTAACGACCTCGCATCGCGACGCTGAAACGACGTTTTCCTGCTTGCATTCCGATGCGAAATCGGTAAGATGCGTGACCACTTGCCCGGGTGGCGGAATTGGTAGACGCGCTAGCTTCAGGTGCTAGTATCCCTACGGATGTGGAGGTTCAAGTCCTCTCCCGGGCACCACAAAAAATGACTGCAGCACAAGTAACGATGATGCGCCCAGGTGGCGGAATTGGTAGACGCGCTAGCTTCAGGTGCTAGTATCCTTACGGATGTGGAGGTTCAAGTCCTCTCCTGGGCACCACACGCATCGCATCATCAAGTCCTGTTAGTCACTCCCTCGCAGCATCCTCATAGCCTACCTTGCCAATATCCTTATTTCGTTACGCATCAATAGCGTGACGGCAAACTGGCGACCGCCTCCAGCGCCCAACCCTGCTTACGTATTCCGCTTTCCAGATATGACTCGGCGTCATCCGGCAGCAGGTTGAAGAAGTCCAGCCCGGTGCGTGCCTCGATTTCATCGATACTCACCAGATAGCGATCCAGCGGTTCGTTTCCTTTCACCGTCTGAGGCATGAGAAATGCCAGCACCCTGGGTTGCTCGCTCGGCACGACAACGATCTTGTAGAACGCCTGAGGCACCTCGACCAGACCGACCCGATTGAAGACATTGTCCAGCCAGTCGACGGTAAAAACGGGGCCGGTGATGACTTCGACGACTCCGAAGCGCGGCACAAAGTGATCGATGATCACCTCTTCGAGGCGTTGCCAGAGCTTGCGGTTCAAGTCCGGTCGCTGAGGCGAGATATTCGACATCAGGAAAGTCTCGGCCTGGGCGTTGCGCCCATGCACCGCGGCGATGGCGTAGTTGGGTGCTAGATGGCCTCGATCGTAGCCGCTACCGAAATAACTTTCCGGCGCGATAGGCCAGAGGGTGCGCCAGTCGCGGCGGAAATTCGGCCGTGGCCCGCTACGAGGATCATCGACTTCCCGTAGCCGATAGCTCACCCATAAAGGGTTTACCCGCACATCCGACCAACCGATCAGTGTGCCGTCGTTACGCAGGACACGATGAAAATTGGTAAAACCGAGGCTGTCCCAGGTGGGTACGCCCATCCAGCTCAGTCGATCTCGAACATCCTGCTCCTGCCAATACCACAGGCCAGTGGCGGCTAATACGAACAGTAGTGAGACACCCAGGTTTCGCATCTGACGGCGTACAAATGGAAAAGACAACAGCATCGATCGCTTATTCAAATTTTATAAACAACAAGTCAGGCTTTTCCAAATACAGAAAGCATCCTTACACCTCATGATCGTCACGAGCGAAGACAAGGCAAGGCGAAATTCATCGAGTAAGCGTAGTTTACAAGGCGTAAATGAGCATTACGACCGGGCTCGCGCACGAGATGAATTTCAACGCAGTATTGTCGAGCGCAGTAGATCAGGAACGAAACCTAAAGACCGACGCTGAACATGGTCTCCAGATCATGCCGGGAATGGACCTGCATGGCATTCAGCGTCTCGGTCTCGCTAATGCCTTCGACACGCATGAGCCGCTCGGTGACCAATTCCGCCAGGCTTTCGAAGTCACTGGTCCGGGCAATGGCGACCAGATCGTAACGCCCGCAGGTTGAGTAGACTTCACTGATACCCTCGACCTCGGCTAGACGTTGAGCAACGGGCTTGATCTGACCTTTTTCCGCATTGATTAGAATCACCGCGTTTTGCATGGGACGACTCCTCATTAGGCTACTGGTTTGCTCGGCTGCTAGCTTGCCCGGCTTCTCAAAAAGGCCCGCCCTGGAGGGCCTGACACGATTTCGCCATGCAGTATATCAGCTATTCATAAAGCTGAAGCAGTCCAACCCGCATCGAAATGTAACGAGTCATTCGGGCCGGTGCTGTCGCTCAAGATCAAGCAGCTGTCGTTTGATGGCTTCGCCACCAACGTAGCTGCCGATGCCATCGGCGGCTACGACTCGATGACAGGGAATCAAGATCGGCAATGGATTGGCTGCCGTGGCACTGCTGATGGCGATGGCCGCCTTGTCATTCCCCAGACGATGAGCCAGATCCCCGTAGGTCCGGGTCTGTCCGTAAGGGATGCGCATCACCGCAGACCAAGTCTCACGCTGGGATTCGCTACCCCCCGGTGCGATATCGGCATCGAAATGCCGCCGCCGCCCCTCGAGATAGGCCAATAGCTCATCGCGGCTGCTTGCGAAAGCATCGTCGTCGCGTTGCCACTCATCCGTCTTGAGTGACGGTTGCTCACCCTCGAGAAAGCATAAGTGATGCAACCCCATCTCATCACCGGCCAACAGTAGCTCCCCCAACGGGCTGGAAAAAATCGTGTAATACATAGTCGTCACCTCAGCAGGACAACCTAGGCCTCATTCACGCGACCAATTGCCGCAATCACAACTCTCAAGAAATTAGTGAATGCTGCCGGCATCGGCTAGGATGGAAGCATCGGAACGTGGCGTTTCGATCTGTTGCAAGCATGGCAGCTTATTGCAACAGTGCAAACCAGAGGCGAAAAAACGCCCAAGCACCGTGACTTACACATGAAAAAATCAAGGAGATACCATGGCTCAACAAAGTCGCCGTGAGTTCATGCGCCATAGTCTACTCGGCCTCGCCGCTCTTCCTCTGGGAGTCGGCATTCTCTCCCAGCGGGCCTTTGCCCAGGAGTTGGAGCCGCTCGATCCTGAGAACCCCCAGGCAAAAGCGTTGAATTACGTCAAGAAAGCCGAGGAGGCAAGCGATCATCCGGCCTACGAGGAAGGCGAATTATGCTCCAACTGCATGTTCTTCCAGGAAGCCAATAACGGTTGCCAGTTGTTCCCGCAAAATAGCGTCGAACCAAACGGCTGGTGCCAATCCTGGACCAAGCAGGCCTGATCCTTTGCCAGCAATTGCCAATGAAACGCGCCGATTTTGTTCGGCGCGTTTCATTGTGTCGGCAGCACATGATGTGCAATAGAGGATGCAGGTGTTGATCGCCAGCTATTTTTCGCTTGCTTTCTCGGGTAGCGGCCACTGATAACGCCGCACGATATCGTCGTCCTCCAATGAGGCCAGCTTGACCGGAAAGCCCCAAAGGTGATGCAAATGACGCATCACCGGATAGACGCTCTTGGCCAGCGGCCGACGTCGATCCTGAACATGATGCAGCGTCAATGAGCGATCGCCACGGATATCCGCTTTCCAGACTTGAATATTGGGTTCGCGTACCGACAGCGCATACTGCACCGAGAGGGCTTCGCGAATGCGCTGATAGCCTCGTTCGTCATGGATGGCATCGATCGTCAACAGCTCTTCGCTGTCGTCATCGATCAGAGAAAACAGCTTCAAATCGCGAATCACCTTGGGCGACAGGAACTGCTGTACGAAGGATTCATCCTTGAAATTGCGCATGGCGAAATGAAGGGTATCGAGCCAGTCGCTGCCGGCGATATCCGGAAACCACTCGCGATCCTCGTCGGTGGGCGCTTCGCAAATACGCCGGATATCGCTGAACATGGCAAACCCCAGCGCGTAGGGGTTGATGCCACTGTAGTGCGGACTATCGAACCCCGGCTGGTTGACCACCGCGGTGTGCGACTGGAGAAATTCGAGGATCAATCCTTCATCGACCAGCCCTTCATCGAACAGCCGATTCATCAGAGTGTAATGCCAGAAAGTGGCCCAGCCTTCGTTCATCACCTGGGTTTGGCGCTGGGGATAGAAATACTGCGCCAGTTTACGCACGATGCGTACGATTTCACGCTGCCACGGCGCCAGCAACGGGGCATTCTTCTCGATGAAGTAGAGCAGGTTCTCCTGAGGCTCTTCCGGATACCGGCCTTGCTGATGCAAGCCCAAGGGATCCTCGTCGTCGTCCACCAAGGGCGTATCCAACGCCTGGGAGAGAGGAATCGTGCGCCACAGCATGTTGACCTGGGATTGCAAATACTCCTCGCGCTCGGTCTGGCGCCGAGCCTCCTCCTCGGCAGAGATTGGTGATGGCCGCTTGTAGCGGTCGACGCCATAGTTCTGTAGCGCATGACAGGCATCCAGCAACTGCTCTACCGCCGCTACGCCATAACGCTCCTCGCATTCCGCAACGTACTTGCGTGCAAAGACCAGGTAGTCGACGATCGCCGAAGCATCGGTCCAGGTACGAAATAGATAATTACCTTTAAAAAAGGAGTTATGGCCATAGCAGGCATGCGCCATGACCAACACCTGCATCATCAGGGTATTTTCTTCCATCAGATAGGCGATACAGGGATCGGAGTTGATCACCAGCTCGTAGGCCAGCCCCATCTGTCCCCGCCGGTAGGCTTGCTCGACGGAAAGGAATTGCTTGCCGAAGGACCAGTGATGATAGCCCACCGGCATGCCGACGCTGGCGTAGGCGTCCATCATCTGTTCCGAGGTAATGATCTCGATCTGATTGGGATAGATATCCAGGCGATACTCATCCGCAAGGCGCGCGATCTCACGCTCATAGTCGGTGAGTATCTCGAAGTTCCAATCGGAACCGGTGGCGATAGGGGTTCGTAACGTCATACTGCCTCCTGCCATCCGCTATGAATCTATCAATCGCCCACCATCGGCTGCCGCTTTCGAGGCTCACGCCTCGGCGCGGCGGCGAAACAGTTCGCGGAACACAGGATAGATATCCCCCGGCTCGACGATCTGGCGCATGGCGAAGCGTTCGGGGAAATCGTCCTGCACACTCTCGTACTCTTCCCACAATGCCTGGTGCGCGTGGGGAGTGATCTCGACATAGGTGTAATACTGCAGGCGTGGCATCAGCGATTTGACCAGTAACTGCCTACAGGTGGTGGAGTCATCATCCCAGTTGTCACCATCCGAAGCCTGAGCGACATAGAGATTCCATTGCGCCGCCGGGTAACGCTTGGTGATGATCTCATCGACCAGGGTCAGCGCACTGGAGACGATGGTGCCGCCGGTCTCCCGAGAATAGAAGAACTCCTCCTCGTCGACCTCCTTGGCGGCGGTATGGTGGCGCACGAAGACCAGCTCCACCTTCTCGTAGTTGCGCTCGAGAAATAGGTAGAGCAACAAGAAGAATCGCTTGGCAATGTCCTTGTGGGATTGGGTCATCGACCCGGATACATCCATGATACAGAACATCACCGCCTTGTTGGACGGCTGCGGCTGATTGACCAGATGGTTGTAACGCAGGTCATAGGTATCGATGAAGGGCACCGACTCGAGCCGCTTTTCGAGACGCTCGATCTCGGCCTTCAATTCGGTGATACGCGAGGGATTGCGAAGCACCGGATCCTTGCGCTCTTCCGTCTCCAAGGCTTCGATCGCCTCGCGCAGGGCACGACGGATAGGCGCACGCATGGCGATACGACGGGCCTGAGCCTCGCGCATGGAGCGCACGATGTTGATTCGAGAGGGCACACCATCCTTCGAGATGCCAGCACGAACTGGACGCACTTCCTCGAGATCGACCAGTTGCTTGCGTTCGAGATGCGGTAGCTCCAGACCATCGAATACGAACTCGAGAAACTCCTCCCGAGTCAACGAGAAGGCGAATTCGTCCATGCCTTCCCCCTGGTCGGAGGCACTTCCCTCCCCGGCGCCTCCGCCACCCCCGCCACTGGGTCGGCGCAGACGATCGCCCTCGACGAACTCACGGTTACCAGGGCTGACGATGGTGCGCTCGCCACCCGGACCATGCTGAAACACCGGCTCGGAGATATCCCGAGACGGAATCGACACCTTCTCACCGCGTTCCATGTCGGTAATCGAGCGGCGATTGACCGCCTCTTCCACCGAACGTTTTATATGGGTGCGATAGCGGTCGAGGAATCGCTGTCGATTCACCGCGCTCTTGTGCCGAGCGTTGAGTCGACGGTCGATAAAGTAGCTCATTTTTTTCCTCCCTGCGCGGACTGCGCGCCCCGGCAAGCAGGAGGATATCGCCTGCTTGCCGGGCAGCGGGTCGTGCTACTGCGACTTACGTACCCGCAGATACCACTCGGACAGTAACCGCACCTGCTTTTCGGTATAACCGCGATCGACCATACGTGCGACGAAATCTTCGTGCTTGCGCTGATCCGAGGCTGACGCCTTGGCGTTGAAGGAGATCACCGGCAGCAACTCTTCGGTGTTGGCGAACATCTTCTTCTCGATCACGCCCTTGAGTTTTTCGTAGGACTGCCAGCTGGGATTCATGCCATTGTTCTGCGCCCGGGCGCGCAATACGAAGTTGACGACCTCATGGCGGAAATCCTTGGGATTGGAAATCCCTGCCGGCTTCTCGATTTTTTCCAGCTCCTCATTAAGGGCCTGGCGGTTGAATAGCTCCCCAGTCTCCGGATCGCGATACTCCTGATCCTGAATCCAGAAATCCGCATAGGTGACGTAGCGATCGAAGATGTTCTGGCCGTATTCGCTGTAGGATTCAAGATAGGCGGTCTGGATTTCCTTGCCGATGAAATCGACGTAGCGTGGCGCGAGGAACTCCTTGATGAAGCGCAGATAGCGCTCGTGAGTTTCCTTGGGAAGCTGCTCATGATCGAGGCGCTGCTCCAGCACGTAAAGCAGATGCACCGGATTCGCGGCGATTTCGTGGGTATCGAAGTTGAAGACCTTGGACAGTATCTTGAAGGCGAAGCGGGTCGAGCGCCCGTCCATGCCCTCATCGACACCGGCGGAGTCTCGATACTCCTGGATCGATTTGGCCTTGGGATCGGTATCCTTGAGATTTTCGCCATCATAGATGCGCATCTTGGAGTAGATACTCGAGTTCTCGGGCTCCTTGAGTCGGGAAAGCACCGAGAACTGGGCCAGCATGCGTAAGGTATCCGGAGCACAAGGCGCCTGGTTGAGAGACGAGTGCTCAAGCAGCTTCTTGTAGATATTGATCTCTTCGGACACTCGCAGGCAGTAGGGCACCTTGACGATATAAACCCGGTCGAGGAACGCTTCGTTGTTGCGATTATTACGGAATTGCTGCCATTCACTCTCGTTTGAGTGCGCCAGGACAACTCCATCGAAAGGAATTGCCCCCATGCCTTCCGTGGGATTGTAGTTGCCTTCCTGGGTCGCCGTGAGCAAAGGATGGAGCACCTTGATCGGTGCCTTGAACATCTCGACGAATTCCATCAACCCCTGATTGGCTTTACACAACCCACCCGAAAAGCTGTAAGCGTCCGGATCGTCCTGGGAATAGAGCTCGAGCTGGCGAATATCCACCTTACCCACCAGAGAGGAAATATCCTGGTTGTTCTCATCCCCCGGTTCAGTCTTGGAAATGGCGATCTGATTGAGTCGCGAGGGATGCAGCCGCACCACCCGAAATTTGGAAATATCGCCGCCATACTCCTTGAGTCGTTTGGCGGCCCAGGGCGACATCACGCTTTTAAAATAGCGTTGCGGAATGTTGTATTCCTTTTCCAGCAACTCACCATCATGTTCCGGCGAGAACAGTCCCAGGGGAGATTCATAGACCGGGGAATCCTTGATGGCGTAAAAAGGCACGCGCTCCATCAGCAGCTTGAGGCGTTCGGCCAGGGAGGACTTGCCCCCGCCGACAGGGCCGAGCAGATAAAGGATCTGCTTGCGCTCTTCCAGCCCTTGAGCCGCATGTCGGAAATACGCCACGATCTGCTCGATGGCGTCTTCCATGCCATAGAACTCGGAGAAGGCAGGGTAACGACGGATGACCTTGTTAGCGAAGATGCGTGATAGACGTGAATCCTTGGCCGTATCGATGACCTCAGGCTCGCCGATGGCCTTGAGCATTCGCTCTGCAGCCGAGGCATAGACGGAGGGGTCTTGGCGGCATAACTCCAGGTATTCCTGAAGACTCATTTCTTCTTGCTGAACCTGTTCATAGCGGTTCTGCACATGATCGAAGATACTCATTGAAGCCTCCTTGGTCGCGATCCCGGTCGCTCGACACAGATCAAAGCTTTCCGGACAGGCGTATTTATCAGCATAGACGGATAAACCAGCTGGCGAGGGAGAGCTTGCCCTGCGTTTTCAACGCAACCTCACTCACGCTCTTCTTTAATTGTTATGAACGTCAAGGGCCTAAATTGGTTCGCCCTCGCAAATAAGGAAGTTATGTAACAAAAATGTGTCATTTGCATCACGCTTTTCATAATGCCGCAGCCAAACGCGTTCCCTGATCGATGGCGCGCTTGGCATCGAGTTCCGCTGCCTTGTCCGCTCCGCCGATCACATGTACCGACACCCCGGCAGTCCGCAATGGTTCGAGCAGTTCCACCACCGACTCCTGACCGGCACAGACAACGACGTTGTCCACCTCCAGTAGCTTCGCCTGACCGTCGATGCGCACATGCAAGCCTGCATCATCGATTGCCACGTACTCACACCCGGCGATGGCCTGGACCTCGCGATGCCTCAGCGAGACGCGGTGCACCCAGCCGGTAGAGGTTCCCAAATCCTTGCCCGGTTTCGAGGCCTTGCGCTGCAGCAGATAGATCTGTCGCGGTGTCTCTGGACGCTTTTGTGCCTTGAGTCCACCCCGGTTGCTTACCGTGATATCGACTCCCCACTCATCGTACCAAGCCTCGGCATCAAGGGTCGGATGCCCGGCATGAGAGAGCAGTTCAGCGACATCGAAACCGATGCCCCCCGCGCCGATGATGGCGACCCGCCGTCCGACCCGCTCGGGCTGCAGGATGGCCTCAGGATAACTAATCACCTTGGGGTGGTCGCTGCCCGAGAGCGTTATATCTCGCGGGCGCACCCCCGTGGCGAGAATGACCTCATCGAAGCCGGTCAAGGTTTTTGGATCGGGCTCAGAGTTCAAGCGTACCTCAACACCATACTTGTCGAGCATTGTTCGATAGTAGCGTAGCGTCTCGTCGAACTCTTCCTTGCCCGGTATCTTGCGGGCGAAATTGAACTGCCCACCGAGTATGTCATTACGTTCGAACAGCACCACGCGATGACCGCGACTCGCGGCGGTTACCGCGCTGGCCAGCCCCGCCGGTCCGGCGCCGACCACGGCAATCGATTTCGGTGCTTCAGCGGGCAGTATCTCGAGTTCGGTTTCGTGACACGCCCGCGGATTGACCAGGCACGAGGTCAACTTGCCCTGAAAAGTATGATCGAGACAAGCCTGATTGCAGGCGATACAGGTATTGATCTCATCGCTTAGCCCGGCTGCGGCCTTCTTGATCCACTCAGGGTCGGCGAGAAAGGGACGCGCCATCGACACCATGTCTGCATGACCCTCGGCCAATACACGTTCGGCCACTTCGGGCATGTTGATCCGGTTGGTCGTAATGAGTGGAATGGTCAGTTCCGACTTCATGCGCCTGGACACCTCGGTAAACGCCGCCCGAGGCACGCTGGTCACGATGGTCGGCACCCTGGCCTCATGCCAGCCGATACCGGTGTTGATCAGGCTCGCTCCAGCAGCCTCGACGGCCCGCCCCAATGCCACCACCTCCTCCCAGGTGCTGCCTTCCTCGACCAGATCGATCATCGACAGGCGATAGATGATCAGGAAATTTGCGCCCAAGGACTCACGGATACGGCGCACTATCTCGACGGGGAAGCGAATACGGTTGGCGAGCTCGCCGCCCCAGTCGTCGTCGCGCTGGTTGGTACGCAGGCACACGAACTGATTGATCAGGTAGCCTTCGGAGCCCATGATCTCGACGCCGTCGTAACCGGCCTCCTTGGCCAATTGCGCGCAACGCACATAGTCGCCGATCTGAGCCTCGATCTCATCTGGCAAGAGCGCCCGAGGCGTAAACGGGTTGATGGGCGACTTGATGGCGGAAGGCGCCACCAATTCCGGCGAATAAGCGTAGCGACCGGCATGCAATATCTGCAGGCAGATACGACTGTCCTCGGCGTGGACCGCCGCCGTTATCTCATGGTGCTGAGCCGCTTCCTGTGCATTGGTGAGCTTGGCGGCCCCCTGAAATACCGCCCCTTCTGGATTGGGGGCAATACCGCCGGTCACGATCAATCCCACCCCGGCCCGGGCGCGCTCGCCGTAGAAGGCGGCCAAACGCGTGAAGCCATTGGGCGCCTCTTCGAGATTGGTATGCATGGAGCCCATGAGCACGCGGTTCTTGAGCGTTGTATTGCCTACATCGAGGGATCGAAACAGGTGGGGATAGGCAGGCATGACGCACTCCTCGCTCAGGCACGAATTCAAACAACCGTATGAGCAGTGTAGCGAAGCGCGATAGGGACACAAGCCCGACCAAGGGCGCAGAGCCGGAGCATGCTTCAACCAAGGAGAGCCAGAGCGCAAAAACCCCGAGCCATAAGACTCGAGGTTAACACCGACTATCGACAGTGGCGGACCGGACGGGACTCGAACCCGCGACCTCCGGCGTGACAGGCCGGCATTCTAACCGACTGAACTACCGGTCCGTGTGGTGGGTGGTACAGGACTCGAACCTGTGACCCCCAGCATGTGAGGCTGGTGCTCTAACCGGCTGAGCTAACCACCCTATCGATATAGATTCATCGATATAACTGCAGTATCACTGAATGACCAGATGGCGGACCGGACGGGACTCGAACCCGCGACCTCCGGCGTGACAGGCCGGCATTCTAACCGACTGAACTACCGGTCCTGCTTACTCTATGCTTGGCGACTCGGGCTGTCACATCCGACGACGCAAGGCTTGCAATATCATTCATGACTGTTTGTGAAATAGCCTCTGGAAATGGCGGACCGGACGGGACTCGAACCCGCGACCTCCGGCGTGACAGGCCGGCATTCTAACCGACTGAACTACCGGTCCCCATGATTTCCCGATGACGCGACGTCCCATACCAGAGTTGCATCGAAGATATGGTGGGTGGTACTGGGCTCGAACCAGTGACCCCCAGCTTGTAAGGCTGGTGCTCTTCCAACTGAGCTAACCACCCGTCACGTGGCGCTGCATTCTACAGCGCGACCATGGAATGTCAACGCTTTTTGCTAGCCAGCCTGGCGCAGGCTTTCCATTTCGATTTCATTGACTTGCCGGGGAAATGAAACATGCGCTTGCAAGCCATCGCGCAAAAGATTGAATTGCATTTTTACACCGCCCCTCATGCGGTGCAATGTCGCAGCAAGTCAGTGAGATATAAGGATTCAGGCTAGCATTTATCGCCTGTTGCACCCTGTTTACGGCCTCCATCGGTCACAACGTGCGCGCAATCAACCGTTACTTCTTATTTAGGTTACTGGGCGGCTACGCTAGAATCGGCGATCGACACCTTGATCTCTATCATGATGAAGGCGGAGGAGCTGGGGCATACTGTGACCCGGAAGTGCCTCCCTAACAACGCGTTCGATGGGAACAAAACATGAGCACAGCATTTGAACACCCGACCTATAATTATAAGGTCGTTCGGCAGTTCGCGATCATGACGGTGGTGTGGGGCATCGTGGGCATGGGCCTGGGTGTCTTTATCGCGGCACAACTGGTCTGGCCGGAATTGAACTTCGGCTTACCCTGGACGAGCTTCGGGCGTCTACGCCCCCTGCATACCAATGCGGTGATTTTCGCCTTTGGTGGCTCGGCCTTGATCGCCACCTCCTACTACGTCGTGCAGCGTACCTGCCAGACGCGTCTGATCTCCGACAAGCTGGCCGCCTTCACCTTCTGGGGTTGGCAGGCGGTAATCGTTTCGGCGGCCATCTCCCTGCCGCTGGGCTATACCACGACAAAGGAATACGCTGAGCTCGAGTGGCCGATCGACATCCTGATTGCCGTGGTGTGGATTTGTTATGCCATTGTCTTTCTGGGTACCATTCAGCAACGTAAAACGTCGCACATCTATGTGGCCAACTGGTTCTACGCCGCCTTCATTCTGACCATCGCCGTCTTGCATATCGTCAACTCCGCAGAAATTCCGGTCTCGGCGATGAAGTCCTATTCCGCCTACGCCGGTACCATCGATGCCATGGCGCAGTGGTGGTACGGTCATAACGCCGTCGGTTTCCTTCTCACCGCCGGCTTCCTGGGCATGATGTACTATTTCGTTCCCAAGCAAGCCGAGCGCCCGGTCTACTCCTATCGTCTATCCATCGTGCACTTCTGGGCGCTGATCACCACCTACATGTGGGCCGGTTCGCACCACCTGCACTATACCGCCCTGCCCAACTGGGCTCAGTCCCTGGGCATGATCATGTCGATCATTCTACTGGCGCCCTCTTGGGGTGGCATGATCAACGGCATGATGACGCTTTCCGGCGCCTGGCATAAGCTGCGTACCGATCCGACCCTGCGCTTTCTGGTCGTGGCCCTGTCATTTTACGGCATGTCGACCTTCGAAGGCCCGATGATGGCGGTCAAGACCGTCAACGCCCTGTCTCACTACACCGACTGGACCATTGGTCACGTTCACTCCGGCGCACTCGGCTGGGTGGCCATGATCACTATTGGCTCGCTGTATCACCTGATACCACGCTTGTTCGGGGGTACCGAGATGTACTCGGTCAAGCTGATCGCCGTGCATTTCTGGCTGGCCACCATCGGTACCGTGCTGTACATCACCTCCATGTGGGTCAACGGCATTCTGCAAGGCCTGATGTGGCGTGCAGTCAACGCCGACGGCACGCTGATGTACACCTTCGTCGAGGCACTCGAGGCCAGCCATCCCGGCTATGTCGTGCGCTGGATCGGTGGTTGTTTCTTCGCGTTTGGCATGTTGCTCATGGCCTACAACGTCTACATGACGACCAGAAGCATCGCACGCGAACAAGCGCCGGTTCTGCAGACCGCCTAAACAAACGGGAACTTGACATCAATGAGACACGAGATAATCGAGAAGAATGTTGGTCTGCTCTCCGTTCTGATCCTGGTGGTGATCAGCTTTGGAGGGCTAGCCGAGATCGTGCCGCTATTCTTCCAGGACAAGACCACAGAGCCGGTGGAAGGCTTGAAGCCGCTTAGCGCTCTGGAACTCGAGGGGCGCGACATTTATATCCGCGAAGGCTGTGTCGGCTGTCATTCGCAGATGATTCGCCCCTTCCGCGCCGAGACCGAGCGCTATGGGCATTACAGCGTCGCCGGCGAGTTCGTCTACGACCACCCCTTCCTGTGGGGTTCCAAGCGTACCGGCCCGGATCTGGCGCGGGTCGGTGGACGTTACAGCGACGACTGGCACCGTGCCCACCTCTACAACCCGCGGGATGTGGTGCCGGAATCGAAGATGCCGAATTATCCCTGGCTGTTCGAAAACACCCTGACCGGTGAGGACACCGCCGCCAAGATGAAGGCCTTGAGAAGTGTAGGTGTGCCGTACACCGACGAGCAGATTGCAGGGGCGACTCAAGAAGTCCGGGGCGAGCAGGAGATCACCGCCTTGGTGGCCTATCTGCAGCAACTCGGCACCGTACTCAAGGACGCGCGCTAAGTCATGGATATCGGAACCTTTCGCGGCATCACCACGCTGCTGGTCATGATCGCCTTTCTAGGCGTGGTGTACTGGGCCTATTCCAAGCGACGCAAGAAAGACTTCGATGAAGCGAAGAATCTTCCCTTCGCCGATGAGAACGACCAGACACTCCGCGACGGCCATCATTCAAAGAACAGCACACCATCCCGCCATGATGAGGGAGACAAGAATTCATGAATAACCTTTGGGGCGACTCCCTTTCCAGTTTCTGGAGCATCTGGATCATCGTTATCACCTTGGGCACCATCGTGTTCTGCTGGTGGATCCTGTTCGCCAACCGCAAGACGGATAAAGCACCGACGGTCGATGGCGAGGTCGAGACGACCGGCCATAGCGCCGATGGCATCGACGAATACGACAACCCCCTGCCCCGCTGGTGGTTCATGCTGTTCGTCGGCACCATCATCTTCTCCGTGGGCTATCTGCTGCTGTATCCCGGCCTGGGCAATTTCCAGGGAGTTCTCGGCTGGTCTCAGGAAGGGCAATGGGAAGAGGAAATCGCCTATGCCCAGGAGCAGTACGCGCCGATCTTCGCCAAGTACAGCGAAGTGCCAGTGCCGGAACTGGCCCAGGATGGCGAGGCCATGCGGGTTGCCGAGCGCATCTACCTCAACAACTGCGCGGTCTGTCATGGCTCCAACGCCCAGGGCGGCTACGGCTTTCCCAATCTGACCGACGACGCCTGGCTATATGGTGGCGAGCCGGAAAATATCATTACCACCCTCACCAACGGTCGTAACGGCCTGATGCCCGCCTGGCAGCAGCTGGGTGACAATAATCTGGAAAATGTCACCAGCTACGTACTGAGCCTGTCTGGTGAGGAGCATGACGCGGACAAGGCAAGTCAGGGAGAGGCAATCTTTACCTCTGCCTGCGTGGCGTGCCACGGCCCCGAGGGTAAGGGCAATCAGGCGATTGGCGCACCCAATCTGACCGATGCCGCCTGGCTCTATCGTCAACCCGGCCAGGAAACCCATGCGGCGGTACTAGAAACGCTGCGCAACGGACGTAACGGCCACATGCCCGCCCAGGCCGCCTATATTGGTGAAGACAAGGTGCATCTGGTCGCCGCCTACGTCTACAGCCTGTCCAATTGATCATCCTCGGGTGCGGCCGGCGGTCGCACCCAACCCTCTCTTCTTGCGATACTCGGTAAAATTACCCGGCTATCGGTCTCGACGTTTTTACCCGCCAGAGCCGATCCTCACCGTGACACGACAGGTGATTCCATGACGGACAAGATTCCGCTTCGCAATGTGACCCCGGACCCTGCCGTGGGCGCCCATGATCCAAAGCAGGGCGCGAAACAGGAGATGTATGCCAGTCGCAAGCATATCTACGTGCGCGAAATAAAGGGACTTTTTCAGCGTGTCCGGCGCAGCGCCAACTGGTTCTTGATGGCGCTCTACTTTGGTATTCCCTGGCTTTATTGGGGGGATCGTCAGGCGATCCTGTTCGATCTTCCCGCGCGAGAATTCCATATCTTCGGCGGCACCTTCTACCCCCAGGATTTCATGCTGCTCTCCTGGCTATTGATCATCTGTGCCTTCGGCCTGTTCTTCATCACGGTGTTCGCCGGGCGCGTCTGGTGCGGCTATACCTGCCCCCAGAGCGTGTGGACCTGGTTGTACATCTGGGTCGAACACCTCACCGAGGGCACCCGTAATCGGCGCATGAAACTCGACAAGCAGCCGACGAGCGGAGAAAAGGCGGCACGCAAAGGCGCCAAGCATGTGCTCTGGCTGGCGATCGCCTTCGCCACCGGTCTCACCTTCGTCGGCTACTTCACCCCGATTCGCGGCCTGGTCGCCGATTTTGCGACCCTTTCGGCAGGGGGTTGGGCATTGTTCTGGGTGGGCTTCTTCACCGTGTTTACCTATTTGAATGCCGGCTGGCTACGCGAACAGGTATGCATCTACATGTGTCCGTATGCGCGTTTTCAGTCGGTAATGTTCGACCAGGATACCCTGATCGTCTCCTACGACGAGGCGCGCGGCGAGCCACGTGGCGCGCGTAAACGCAATACCGACCATCAAGGCGAGCGCAGCATCGACCACCGCGAAAGAGGGTTGGGCGACTGCATCGACTGTGGACTTTGCGTGCAGGTCTGCCCCACCGGCATCGATATCCGTGACGGCTTGCAGGTTGAATGCATCACCTGCGCGGCCTGCATCGATGCCTGTGACAGTGTGATGGACAAGATGAACTACCCGCGGGGGCTGATTCGCTATACGACCGAGCATGCACTGGAAGGCGGCAAGACACACATCCTGCGTCCTCGCTTGATCGGCTATTTCATTGCGCTGTGTGTGATGATCGGACTGTTCGTGTGGACCGTCAGTGACCGCCTGCCCTTGGATGTGGATATCGAACGCGACCGTAATCAGCTTTACAGCATGACCCGTGAAGGCGACATCACCAATTCCTATATCCTGACGATCCGTAATCTGGACGACAAGGCGCATCGCTACGTGATCACCCCCAGTGGCTTGGAGGGCATCTCGTTGATAGGTAATGACATCATCAGCGTCGACGCCGGTCGTAGCACCACATTGCCGTTACAGCTTGCGGTGTCTCCCGACGCTCTCGACGCTCCAAGCAAGGCCATCATTCTCACGATCGAGGCCGAGGACGATCCTGACATCATCATGGCCAAGGAAGCCCGTTTCCTGGGTCAGGCACAGAGGTAGAATATGACGCAAGCACGTCCCTGGTACAAAGAGTTCTGGGCCTGGTTTTTGCTGGGAATACTGGGCCTGGCAGTGGCCATGGGCACCACTTTCCTAGTGGTATCGATCACCAGCTTCGACGGCATGGTGGTCGATGACTACTACAAGGAAGGGCTGGCCATCAACCAGACTCTCGAGCAGGATCATCGTGCCGCCGAACTGGGCATGGCGGCCATACTGCGTATCGATGATCTCAGCGGCGAGGTCGTGGTCGAGCTCGAAGGCGATGCACGGCCCGAGCAACTGGAACTGAACCTGATCTTCCCCTCCCAGAGTGGGCGCGACCAGCGCGTGGTCCTCGAGCAGGTCCGTAACGGCCATTATGTCGGCCAGCTCCCCCGTTCCTTGCAATATCGATGGTACGTGCAACTGCAGGCGAAAACCGCTGAGCCCGAATGGCGTCTATTGGGCGAGATCGAACTGCCTCGTCAGGAGCCGCTGACCCTGCGCGCGACCACTGGCGGGGCATGAGCGCATCGGCGAGCGCCCTCGACAGCGAGACGGGCTGCTACCACTGCGGCTCACCGGTGCCACGCGGCGCGCCTTGGTACATCGATCTCGCAGATGAGCGCCATGCGCTTTGCTGCCCGGGCTGCGAAGCGGTGGCTCACGCCATCGTGGATGGTGGGCTGGAGAGCTATTATCGCTTTCGTACCGAACTGCCCGAGCGCCCCGACGACCGTCAGATTCAGCGCGCCGATACCTGGGCGGTCTTCGATGATCCGGAGCTGCAACGCCAGTTCGTCCATTCCGCCGAGGATGATCGACTACAGGTTACTCTGGCGGTGGATGGCATCACCTGTGCCGCCTGCGCCTGGCTGATCGAACACCACCTCAATGCCCTGGATGGCATGAGCTCGAGTGCCGTCAATTTGAGCCACCACCGTCTGCATCTGGTCTGGGACCCGACACGCCTGAAGTTGTCGCGCATTCTTGCCGAACTGGCGGGTATCGGTTATCCGTCTCAACCCTACGAACCGGACCTGGCCCAGCAGAAACTGCAGCACGAAGAGCGTCAGTCCATCCGTCGCCTGATCGTTGCTGCGGTAGCGATGATGCAGGTGATGATGTTTTCCATTCCGCTCTATGTCTCGGGCCCGGGTGACATCAGTCGAGATTTTTTCCTGCTGTTTCATTGGCTTTCCCTGGCCCTGACCACACCGGTGGTGATGTATTCCGCCCTGCCGTTTTTCAAGAATGCACTGCGCGATCTACGTACTCGTCACCTGGGCATGGACGTGCCGGTCTCGATCGCCATTCTTGGCGCCTACCTGGCCAGCGCCTACGCGGTACTGACCGGTAGCGACGATGTGCATGGCACCCCGGTCTATTTCGATTCGGTGACCATGTTCACCTTCTTTTTATTGTTCAGCCGCTATATCGAGATGCGTGCACGTCGGCGAAATGGCCATAGCGGTAATGCCTTGTCCGGGGTCCTGCCTTCCAGCGCGATTCGCCTCGAGGCGGACGGCAGCGAACGGGTATTGCCTGCCAATCAATTGCAGCCCGGTGATCGAATACGCGTGCGTCCCGGCCACGGCGTACCGGCAGACGGAATCATCGTCGCCGGCCATTCGAGCCTCGACGAATCGATGCTGACCGGCGAGACACTCCCTGTCAGTCGCCGGGTCGGTGACAACGTCACCGGCGGCAGCCTCAACGTCGAAAGCCCGCTTGAAATCGACGTCACGCATAGCGGACGTGATGCCCGGGCGACGGACATCATGGAACTCAGCGACCGGGCCTTCGCCAGTCGCCCCAAGATCGCCGAACAGGCCTCGCACATGGCGCATCACTTCGTCACGAGTCTGTTGATCATCAGCCTCGCGGTCGCCATCGCCTGGAGCGTCATCGATCCCTCCCGGGTGTTGTGGGTCACGCTTTCGGTCCTGGTCGTGACCTGTCCCTGCGCCTTGGCCCTGGCGACGCCCACCGCCTTGACCGCAAGCCACGGCCAATTGCGACGCCGAGGCGTTCTGGTGACCCGCGCCAACGCCATCGAAGGGCTGGCCCAGGCAACCCGAGTAGTGTTCGACAAGACCGGCACGCTCACCGAAGGGCGCATGCGCCTGAAAAGCACCGAGTCACTCGACGCCGGCCTGGACGACGGTCAGGCTCGGGCGTTAGCGGCAGCGCTGGAGGCTCATTCCGAACACCCCATCGCCCAAGCCTTTCGCGATCACAACCACTCAGGTGTTACCGCCAGCGACGCGCGCAACGTACCGGGACAAGGGCTGGAAGGCACCATCAATGGCCAACGCTACCGATTGGGACGACCCGATTTCGCCATGGATGATCCACCATCGCCACCGGCTGAATACGGTCAATGGCTGCTGTTGTCCGTCCTTGAAGCTTCTAATATCACTCCGCTGGCCTGGTTCCGGCTCGACGACACGCTGCGCGAAGACGCCGAGGCGGCCATAGCCGCCCTTAAAAATCTAGGCCTCGAGGTGGAACTGTTGTCCGGCGATGCCAGTGCCGTGGTAGGAACGCTCGCTGATGAACTCGGTATCGCGACCTGGCAGGCGGGGGCCACGCCGGAAACCAAGCTCGCGCATATCCAGGCGTTACAGGCTAACGGGGAGCGCGTGGTCATGATCGGGGATGGAATCAACGATGTACCGGTGCTGGCGGCGGCCGATGTGTCGGTAGCCATGAACGGTGCCACCGATCTTGCCCGCACCAGCGCCGACGCCTTGTTGATGAGCCCTCGCCTGGGGCGTATCGTCGAGGCTGTGCAACTTGCCCGTCGTACACGACAGCTGATTCGACAGAATCTGTTGTGGGCACTGTGTTATAACCTTGGCGCCCTACCTCTGGCCGCGCTGGGTCTGGTACCGCCTTGGGTCGCCGCGCTGGGCATGTCGGCCAGTTCACTGGTCGTGGTGGGCAACGCGTTGCGACTCAACCGGAGCCCTGTCTCCGCCTTCTCTTCGTCAATGGCAACATCGTCATGAGCATCATCTACCTGCTGATTCCTATCTCGCTATTGCTGCTCTCCCTGGCCGTATGGGCGTTTTTCTGGGCGGTAAAGACGGGACAGTTCGACGATCTGGAGGGGCCTGCGCATCGTATTCTCTTCGATGAGGACGAAAACGATTTCACGGCGGAACAGCGCCAACGCCGACAGGCTCTGCGCCAACGGCGCACTGATGAGAACGCGGTCCCATCGGACGACCAGGACAAGACGTCACCCTGATGGATCCCACTGCCCTCGACCTGCCACCCTTGGCCGCGGCCTTCGTCTTCGGCCTGCTCGGCGGTGCCCATTGCATCGGTATGTGCGGCGGCATCATGAGCGCCCTGACCTTTGCCGTGCCCCCCAGCATGCGCAGTACCGCCCGATTGAGCGGGCTACTGCTGGGCTACAACCTGGGACGTATCGCCAGCTACATGATGGCCGGCGCCTTGGTCGCGGGCCTGGGAACGCTTCTTGGCAGCGCCAGCAACAGCCTGCGACTCGTGCTGCAGATACTAGCCGCCTTGATGCTGATTCTGATGGCACTGTACCTGGCCAACTGGTGGCGCGGGCTGATCCGCATCGAAGCGCTGGGCCGCCGTTTGTGGCGCTATATAGAGCCCCTGGGCCGACGCTTGATGCCGGTGGTCAAGATCCCCCAGGCGATCGCCTTGGGCGCTGTGTGGGGCTGGCTGCCCTGCGGTCTGGTCTATTCGATGCTGACCTGGAGCCTGGCCGGCGGCGATCCTGCGCGGGGCGCGGCCTTGATGGGGGCTTTCGGTCTGGGCACCCTGCCGGCGTTGCTGATCACCGGCGTTGCCGCCCGGCAGATGACCAATCTGATTCGTCATCCTGCCACCCGGACCATTGCGGCGCTGCTGATCATCGCTTTTGCGTTATGGCAGCTCTGGTCTCTGTGGCCGCAGCTCTTGCCCGGCAGTGGCAATGCGGCTCATGGTGGACACGCAGGCCATTTAGATGGGTGACACAAGATTTACGCCTCTCGCGCCAGCAGGTCCAAGGCCCCGATACGGTTGGTATTCATCGTCTCGCGCTTGGCCTCAAGGCCGTGAAAATCGAAGAGATCACGATCGGCAAGCTGGGAAGGAGCGACGTTGGTCACCGCCTTGAACATCGTCTCGAGCCTGCCTGGATGCTTTTTTTCCCATTCAGCGAGCATGTCCTTGACCACCTGCCGCTGCAGGTTGGGTTGGGAGCCGCACAGGTTGCAGGGGATGATCGGGAACGCCATCAGGCGGGCGAACTCGGCGATATCCGCTTCGCGGCAATAGGCCAGCGGACGGATGACGATATTGCGGCCATCGTCGGAGAGCAGCTTGGGGGGCATCGCCTTGAGCGTGCCTCCATAGAACATATTGAGAAACAGTGTCTCGAGGATGTCCTCGCGATGATGGCCTAGAGCCACCTTGGTCGCGCCGATCTCCTCGGCAAAACCGTACAACGAGCCACGCCGCAGCCGCGAGCAAAGTGCACAGGTCGTCTTGCCTTCCGGGGTCTTCTCCTTGACCACCGAGTAGGTGTCGCGCTCGAGGATATGGTAGGGCACCCCGAGGCCATCGAGATAGTGCGGCAATACGTGCTCGGGGAAGCCCGGTTGTTTTTGATCCAGATTGACCGCTACCAGTTCGAAATCGACCGGGGCGTTACGCTGTAGATTGCGCAGAATCTCGAGCAGGGTGTAGGAGTCCTTGCCACCGGACAGACAGACCATGACCTTGTCGCCTTCTTCGATCATGGCATAGTCGACGATGGCATTGCCGACCTGGCGACGCAGACGCTTCTGGAGTTTGTTGAACTCGTATTTGGGTTTACCGCTGAGCTCCGACATGGCGTGACACTACATGGTGAATTCAAGGGCGCCTATGCTACCACCACCCTCGCCACTCTGCGACGCCGTGTGCCTCTCCTACCTCCCAATCTTTCAGACGAGATCAGGCAAAGCCTAGGCTTCGTCTGAAAAGTCAGCGAGCGAAGTCTAGACAAGGCAAAAATTGGCGAAAGAGCGGAGTTTACGCGGTGTAAATGAGTATCTTGAGCCAATTTTTAACACCGTATAGACGAGCGCAGGTACTTTTCGGACAAAGCCTAGCACGCCTGGCACACGCCCTTTTTCAATCGCACATACATCAGTGCCGTGGTGACCGCATCGCCCAGCGCGGTATGCCGACCCATTACCGGGACACCGAGCTCTTTGGCAACCGTCTCGAAGCGTAGGTCGGGTTCCAGATCCGGGCGTGTCCTGCGTACCTCGCGTCGATAGATATGGAGCATGTCCAGGCAGGCGTTGGGCAGATCAAAGCCAAAGTGCGGTCGCAGGTGACGGTTGATCACCGCCAGATCGAAATCGATACACCAGCCGAGCAGCGGGCGATTGCCGATGAAGTCGAGCAGCTTTTCCAGGGCATCCGCCGGCGCTTCGCCACCATCGAGATCGACACCCCGCAAGCCGTGAATCTTGATCGAATCGCCACTCAGGCTTTGCGGGCACTGCAGGCGTAAATCCAGAGAGTCGCTGGTCAGCACCCGTCCTGCCTTGATACGCACCGCCGCCACCGACACCAACTCCGCCGTCTTGGTGTCGAGCCCGGTGGTTTCACAATCGATGGACACCATCTCGTCGCCGGTATAGGGGTTGAACAACCAGCCATATTGACCATCGGCTTGTCGTCGGCGATCGGCCACACGGCGCAAGGCTCGGATCATCGTGGTGCCTCTTTCTAATATTCCAGGTGAAAGCGATACGACAAACGCTGCTTGAAGCTCTTGACGATACCCAGCGCCTCCCGTAACAGATCCCGTTCCAGGGACGATAGCGTCTGCACCACCACCCGATTGGGCTCTTCGCTGTTCTGATTGTTGTCAAGGCGTGCTAACTGCTGCTTGAGCCTGAGTTCGGAAAATAGGGCAAGCGCCTCACCCAGGTCATCGGCGAAACTTCTTTCCAGGCGGCCCTCATCCGCCAGTGCCTCCAGTCTCGCGAGGGTCGAGGTCGGCAGAATCCGCCGCTCCAGCGCCAGAGTGCGCACGCCGTGCACGATGGGGAAAATTCCGCCTTTCTTGATATCGATACCGTGCTCGGGTTTCTTGAGAGTGCCGAACAGGGTCAAGGGCGTGGAAAAACTCAGGGCGGCACGGGCAAAATAGGAGAGCAGCAGCTCGTCTCGGGAACAGCGCTCGAAAAGATGATCGCGCAGTCTTTCTAGCAGGGTCGCATTCCCCGCTACCGCGTGGGCGTCCAGCATGATCGCCAGATTCATCAACGAGGCGCCGTCACGTTTGATGGCCCAGTGGGAGATGGTATCGCGCCAACCCGACTCGCTCTTCACCCACTCGGGATTCGACACCATGATGTTACCTGGACAAGGTGGGTAGCCCAGTTTGAGCAGGGTGTCCGTCAACCGCTGCATGTCTGACGCACATCCCGGCCACTCGGCGTCATCCGCCAGTATCAACGCATTGTCCTGATCGGTCTTGAGTATCTGCTCACCGCGCCCTTCACTCCCCATGACCAGCAAACAGCTTTGGCTCTGGTGTTCCGGGGACACGATGAAACCAAACGCCTTGTTGACGATACGTCCGTTGAGTGCAGCCAGTAGATCCATGACGAATTCCAGCCTCACGCCCTGGGCCATCAACGCCTTGACGAGTTCCGGCATGCGCGCGCTGGCCGCGGCAAGCGCCTCGAGATCATCGGCCTGCTCCACCTCCAGGCTGACCATATAGGAACGACTGGAAAAATAGCTGAGCACATCAGTCAGCTCGACAACCCCCACCGGCTGATCGTTCTCCAGCACGACCACCCGGGAGACCTTGTGCCGGGTCATGCTCACCAGCGCCTGGAACAGATAGTCCTCGGGCTGAGCCGAGACCAGCGTAAAATGGGCGATGCCCAGTGCCGGGCTATCCTTGTCCAGCCCTTCAAGCACCAGTGCATTGAGCAGATCAGTCTTGGTGATCATGCCATGACGCCCTGCCGCCTGGATCAACATGCTATCGGCATGACTGTCATTGAGCGCCGCCGCGGCCTGGGCCACGGTCGTCGCCTCACCGACGATGAGTGGAGGACGCAGGCAGTCAGCGATGCGCGCCAGCATGAACCCCGCCATGGTCATGCCACCCTCGTTACGCTGCTCGATCAGCAGACGAGTCTTGTTGGCCAATGTCTGGCGAAAGAACTCGGCAAACGCCGGATATTCCTCGCAGAGTTGCTCGAAGAGTGTCTTGGGCAGCAGATAGCAGAGCGTTTCCTGCTCGGCCTTGAAGCGGTAACGGCTCTTGCCATTGATGATACTGATCGCGCCGAACAGATCCCCCGCGGAGTAATGACCAATACGGCCTTGATCGCCGGGAAGCGTGTTATCCAGCTCCGCAACTTCGCCTTTGTGGATGATAAAGACGAATTCACCGGACTGGCCGGCATCGAGAATGATTTCCTCGTTATCGAAATAGCCTAAATCGACCCCCTTGCCTATCCGCGCCTTGCCCGACTCGTCGAGTAACGAGAAAGGGGGTTGTGAAAGATCGATATCGACTATCATGAAGCCCTCTTCCTATCCCTATCGGCTATTTCAGCCCTGCCGGTTCCGCGACGCTCATGCTGCCTTGCGACCAACCGTGGTGTTATCTTCATTGCAACCTGAACAACATCAAAACCGATTACCGGGCTCGCAATCGACCAGCGCGTGCTGCCAAGCGCATGTTTGTCCCATTGGATCAGCCGTCATGAACGTAGTTGGATAACCCAACATGACCATCGACCTCGATAATCGCCAAGCCAGAATAGCAACATCACGATTTTCGTAAAAAGCCAGACCATCGTTCTATATCTTAGAAACTAGACTATTGTCCCATGCACTACTGCCTAGACCATCGTCCTATGAAGCATCCGCCAGCCATAGGTTCACTTGCCATAAGTTGTTTTAAGCTATTGTATTTTAATGACTTTAAAACATAGAGATTAAATCTCATTTTCCTTATAGTACCAAAGTATAGGATTTTATTTTCCGCATTTGTTGCCCACTATTAACGTCGAGTCACGAAGCGCAATCGAATGCCGATGAAGCGCCTTGGTTTGATAGAACTAAAGACCAATAGCGTGATAGCACGGGGTTGATCGTGCCAATTGATAACTGTCCCAGGCCAGCGATTGCCTTGCCGTGTCCAATGAATTTTCGTGCGATTTTCCTCATTAAAACAAGCGGAGAACGATGATATGGCAGATGATAAATCCAATGCTGCTGCCTACTGGTCAGCGAACGTTCGCCTGATTACCGGCTGCCTGATTGTCTGGGCGCTGGTGTCTTATGGCTTCGCCATCCTGCTGCGCCCCTTGTTGTCAGGCATCCCCGTCGGCGGAACGGACCTGGGATTCTGGTTTGCCCAGCAGGGCTCCATCCTGACCTTTATCGGTATCATCTTCTTCTATGCCTGGAAGATGAACCGGCTTGATAAAAAGTTCGGGCTCGAGGAGTAAACCGACATGAGTCAATTCGCTATCAATCTCCTCTTCGTGGGCGCGTCGTTCGCTCTTTATATCGCCATCGCCATCTGGGCCAAGGCCGGCTCGACGAAAGACTTCTACGTTGCCGGCGGCGGCGTGCATCCGATCACCAACGGCATGGCCATCGGCGCCGACTGGATGTCGGCGGCCTCTTTCATCTCCATGGCTGGCCTGATCGCCGCCGGGGGTTATGCCAACTCCACCTTCCTGATGGGCTGGACCGGCGGCTATGTCCTGCTGGCAACCCTGCTGGCACCGTATCTGCGCAAGTTCGGCAAGTTCACGGTGCCGGAGTTCATTGGCGATCGCTTCTACAGCAAGACCGCGCGTCTGGTGGCGGTGGTGTGTCTCATCGTTGCCTCGGTGACCTACGTCATCGGTCAGATGGCCGGCGCCGGTGTGGCCTTCTCGCGCTTCCTGGAGGTCGATGCCACCATGGGGCTGATCATTGCCGCCATCGTGGTGTTCTTCTACTCCGTGCTCGGGGGCATGAAGGGCATCACCTACACCCAGGTCGCTCAGTACTGCGTGCTGATCACCGCCTACACCATCCCGGCGGTGTTCATCTCTCTCGAACTGACCGGGAATCCGCTGCCGCCGCTGGGCCTCTTCTCGGAGCATACCGAATCCGGCATGCCGCTGCTGGCCAAGCTCAACGAGGTCATTACCGATCTCGGGTTCAATCAGTACACGGCGGACGTGGACAACAAGCTGAACATGGTGCTGTTCACTCTGTCGCTGATGATCGGTACCGCGGGTCTGCCCCACGTCATCATCCGCTTCTTCACCGTGCCGAAGGTCGCCGATGCTCGCTGGTCCGCCGGCTGGGCCCTGGTCTTCATCGCCTTGCTCTACCTGACGGCACCGGCAGTCGCCTCCATGGCGCGCCTGAACCTGGTGAATACCATCTACCCGGACGGACCCAGCGCCGAGGCCATCCAGTACGAAGATCGTCCGAACTGGGTCAAGGAGTGGGAAATCACCGGCTTGATCCAGTACGACGACAAGAACGACGACGGTCGCATCCAGCTGTACAACTCGGATTCGGAAGCCTTCGCATCCACTGCCGAGTCCCGGGGTTGGGAAGGCAATGAGCTGGAGGTCAACCAGGACATTCTGGTACTGGCCAACCCGGAGATCGCCAATTTGCCCGGTTGGGTCATCGGTCTGATCGCTGCGGGGGGGCTGGCAGCTGCGCTGTCGACCGCCGCCGGTCTACTGCTGGCCATCTCCTCGGCCATCAGTCACGACCTGATCAAGGGCGCGATCAATCCCAGGATCACCGAGAAAGGCGAGCTCCTGGCGGCGCGGATTTCCATGTCGGTGGCCATCATCGTGGCTACCTACCTGGGCGCCAATCCTCCAGGCTTCGCGGCTCAGGTAGTGGCACTGGCCTTCGGCATCGCCGCGGCATCGCTGTTCCCGGTGCTGATGATGGGAATCTTCTCCAAGCGGGTGAACAACACGGGCGCCATCGCCGGCATGCTTGCAGGCCTGGGCTTCACGCTGGTGTACATCTTCATCTACAAGGGCTGGTTCTTCATTCCGGGCACCAATAACCTGGCGGACATTCCAGCGAATTATGTGCTGGGCATCTCGCCGCTATCCATCGGCGCCGTGGGGGCGATCATCAACTTCGCCGTGGCCTTCAGTGTATCCAGGGCTACTGCTCCCCCGCCGCAGGAAATCCAGGACCTGGTGGAAAGCGTGCGCTATCCGAAAGGCGCTGGCGGTGCAGTCGACCACTAGGCTTCGTCTGAAAATCAGCGAGCGAAGTCTAGGCAAGGCAAAAATTGGTGACAAATCAGCAGGATAACCGATTTGGGCAGTCCTGCTGCTCGAAGAGCGAGCAACATGGATGTTGCGAGTCCAAGAGCGGGGTTTACGTGGTGTAAATGAGCATCTTGATCGGACTCGCGCACGAGCCAATTTTTAACGCCGCATGGACGAGCGCAGGTACTTTTCGGACAAAGCCTAAGCCATAATGGCGTTCGGACTGCCATCAGGAAATCAGCATCAGTCGGGCTTCTCTCGGGGAGCCCGACTGCTTTGGAGACGATCGATTCATGGTATGGCATCTGGTTGCAGCGGTATTTGCCGGCCTGGGAGCGGCAGGCGTGGGGCTTTTGCTGCGGATCATCAGTGGCAAGCGCTTGCCACGCTGGGTTGTGCCGGTCTTCGCAGGCCTCGGTATGCTGGCCTATCAGGTGCATTACGAATACGCCTGGTTTGACGATAAACGAGCGCGACTTCCCGAAACAGCAACGGTCGTGTCCACCGATGAAGAGCAGATGATCTGGCGGCCCTGGACCTACCTGGTTCCGTTGACCACCGCCTTCAGTGTCGTCGATCAGGACAATCTGGTGAGATCACAGGTCAATGGTGAGGCACTGGTCGAGTTCATCCTTTACCAGTTTGAAAAGAGTTATCAGGATCTGGTGACACATCGGGCGTACCTGATCAATTGTGCCACCCGGGAAAAGCTGCCTCTGACGGATGAAAATCGTCAGCCCGACCTATCTGAACTGCAAGATATCGACCCTTCAACCCTCTTGTTTCAGGCGGTCTGCCTCGATACATAACATCTCCTTCTTCATTGCCCTAGAATAGGCGCAGGGAAGAGGGAGAATCTATGTTTCATGGCTGGCTGCTGATCGCCATCTCGCTATTCTACATCGCCATTTTGTTCTGCATTGCCTGGCGTGGCGATCGTCGTGCCCGTTTGTTGGGCGCGGCACAACGACGACCCATCATCTACAGCCTGGCACTGGCGATCTATTGCACTTCCTGGACCTTCTACGGTGCCGTCGGACAGGCCGCCACCTCCGGCTGGTCCTTTGCCAGTATCTTCGTTGGCCCGGTGTTGACCTTCGTTCTGTTCTGGCCGGTGCTGGCCAAGATGATTCGCGTCGCCAAACGCCAGAATGTGACCTCGATAGCCGATTTCATCGCGTCGCGCTATGGCAAGACCCAGTCGCTTGCCGCCTTCGCCAGTCTGGTGGCACTGGTCGGCACGCTGCCCTATATCGCCTTGCAGCTGAAAGCCGTGTCCACTTCGTTTACCGTGCTCACGGCCTCTTCGGACATGACCCGTGCTCCGCTGTTCGCCGATACCGCCTTCTATGTGGCGGCGGTCATGGCCATCTTCGCGATTTTATTTGGCACGCGGCACACCGATGCCACCGAACATCACGAGGGCTTGATTCATGCCATCGCCTTCGAGTCTGTGGTCAAGCTGCTCGCCTTCCTGGTGCTGGGTGCCTACGTCACCTGGGGCATGTTCGATGGCCTGGGCGATCTGCTCGGTCGCGCAGACAACGCCCTCGCACTGCAACGCCAACTGAGCGAGCAGGACTTCGGCCAGGGCTTCTGGGCGCAGACACTGCTGGCCATGCTGGCGATCTTCTGCCTACCCCGCCAGTTTCATGTCGCCGTGGTCGAAAATACTCACCCGGATGACGCCGCCCGGGCGCGCTGGCTGTTCCCGCTTTATCTCATCGCCATTGGCTTTTTCGTATTGCCGGTGGCCGCCGCCGGATTGACGCTGTTTCCTGATGGCAGAGTTTCGCCGGACACCTATATGCTGGCGCTGCCTATCGCCGCCGACAACGAACTTCTGACCCTGCTGACCTTCATCGGTGGCTTTTCCGCTGCCACCGGCATGGTCATCGTCGCCGCCGTTGCCGTATCGATCATGATCTCCAATGAGATCGTCATTCCGCTGCTGTTCCGCTTGCGTTGGTTCGATACCAAGGCCAGGGATTATGGCCGACTGGTGCTGCGAGCCCGGCGCATCACCATCCTGGTTATCCTGGCCTTGGCCTATGGTTTCTATAAGCTGACCGCGGAATTCAGCTCGCTGGCCTCCACCGGCATGCTGTCCTTTGCCGCTGCGGCGCAATTCGCTCCGGCACTGCTCGGCGGGCTCTACTGGAAACGTGGCAACCGCCTCGGGGTTATCGTCGGGATGAATGTCGGCTTTGCCGTCTGGGCCTATGCGCTATTGCTACCGACCCTGGTCAATGCCGGCGTGATCCCTGGCGCCTGGCTCACACTCAGCCCTCTGGGCATCGATTGGCTGACACCGACGCATCTGTTTGGCTTCAACATCGGCGATCCTTTCACCCACGGGGTGATGCTGTCGCTTGGGCTCAATCTGTTCGGATACATCTTCGTCTCCCAGATCACCTCGCAGCGCGTGGTGGAGCGTATTCAGGCCTCATTGTTCGTCGACAGTGTCGAAACCCGCCAGACCTCGGTGAATCGCCCCTGGACCGGCGCCACCACCGTGGACGATCTGCGCGTACTCTGTGAGCGCTTTCTGGGCGCCGACCAAGTGCAGAGCGCCTTTGACGATTATGCAAGACGCAATGGCCAGCTGCTGGAATACAACGCCCGGGCGTCGATCGACGTCATCCAGTTCACCGAACGCCTGCTGGCCTCGGTACTCGGCGCCTCATCGGCGCGCATCGTCGTCAATTCGGCACTCCAGGGACGCGGCATCGGTATCTCCGATGTCATCTCCATCGTCGATGAGGCGTCCCAGGTACTGGAGTTCAACCGGGCCCTATTGCAGGCCACCCTGGAGAACGTCAATCAGGGCATCAGCGTGGTCGATCAGAATCTACGCCTGGTGGTATGGAATCAGCGCTATCTGGAGCTGTTCCGTTTCCCCGACCACCTGATTCGCGTCGGCGCCTCGATCGCCAAGATTTTTCGCTACAATGCCCACAACGGCGAATATGGTCCGGGCGACCCGGAAGAACACGTCGGCCTGCTACTC
Organism: Halomonas sp. GXIMD04776; assembly: GCF_049808615.1. Lineage (NCBI taxonomy): Bacteria > Pseudomonadati > Pseudomonadota > Gammaproteobacteria > Oceanospirillales > Halomonadaceae > Halomonas > Halomonas sp. GXIMD04776. The sequence continues at coordinate 150,316 of NZ_JBNCAN010000001.1, forward strand.
GATAACATTCGTCAGGGTCAGCCCCATCGCTACGTGCGCTATCGACAGGACGGCAGCGTGCTCGATGTTCAAGGCAACCCCATGCCCGGCGGGGGCTTCGTCTACACCTATCAGGACATCACCCAGCAAAAGCGCACCGAGGAAGCGCTGATTCGCTCCGAGAACAATATCCGTATCTATACCGATAATGTGCCGGCGCTGATTGCCTACTTTGACAAGGAGTGTCGTTACCTTTTCACCAACCGGGCCTACGAACAAATCTTCGACATCGATCGTAATACCGTCATCGGGGAGCGGATGGAGGATGTCATGTCCGTGGGGATTGCCCAGGATCGCGCCCCCTGGATGCAGCGGGCCCTGGCCGGCGAGCGGGTCAGCTTCGAAATCTCGCAGGATGATGGCGATGGGGGAACCCGCTACATGCTGGTCACGTACACCCCCCATTTCGGCGATAGCGGCACCATCCTCGGTTTCTTTGCGCTCTATCAGGACATCACCGAGCGTCGGCTGGTCGAGATTGCACTGCAGGAAACCAACGAGAATCTCGAGGAACGCGTTCGCGAGCGCACCCAGGCACTCTCCAAGGCCAATGCCGCGCTTCGCCAGGAAAACCGGGTGCGGGCCGAAGCCGAACAGGCGTTACGCCAGGCCAAGCAGACTGCCGAGGATGCCAATGCTTCGAAAACCCGATTCCTGGCTGCTGCCAGTCACGATCTGCTACAGCCGCTCAATGCTGCGCGGCTCTTCACATCCGCTCTTTCCCAGCAGAACGATGCCGCCGATCTCAAGCGCACCGTCGGCCATATCGATAATTCCCTGCAGGCCGCCGAAGAGCTTTTGAGTACGCTGCTGGATATTTCGAAACTGGATGCCGGTGCCCTTACACCTCGACGCGCACACTTCCCCCTGGCCAACATCTTCCGCCCCCTGAGAGCCGAATTCGAGGTAATGGCCGAGGAGAGAGGACTCGATCTGGTCGTGGTGGCCACCCATACCTGGGTCGATAGCGATGCCCAGATGTTACGTCGCATCGTGCAGAACTTTCTCGCCAATGCGCTGCGCTATACCCAGCATGGCCGCGTGCTGTTGGGTTGTCGGCGTCATGGCCAACGCCTGACCATCGAGGTCTGGGATACCGGGCCAGGCATTCCCGACTCCAAGCTCTGCGAGATATTTCAAGAGTTTCGCCGCCTTGATCAGGTATCACGTCATAAGGAAAGTGAAAAAGGGCTGGGACTGGGGCTTTCCATCGCCGACCGTATGAGCCGAGTGCTCGACCATCCCATCCGGGTACGTTCTCGGGAGGGAATGGGTACGCTATTTTCGGTGGAGGTGCCTCGGGTGCCTGCCCTGGAGACTCAGCATACAAGCGACGATACTCCCCGTCGGCGCGCTGGCAACAAGCTGGCCGGCACCCGGATAGTCTGTATCGACAACGAGACGCTGATTCTGGAAGGCATGAAGGCGATGCTATCCGGCTGGGGGTGCGAGGTATTCACCGCCACCTCGATCGGCGGTGCCAAGTCGATCCTGCGTCATCTTGACAACGATCCGGATGCGATACTGGCCGACTATCATCTGGATAACGAGGTCACCGGGTTGATGGCCCTGGATTCCCTGGCCGAGCGTTTTCAGGGGGCAATACCCGGCATCGTGATCACTGCCGATCGTACCGACGAGGTGGCGGAGGAGATCAAGCGGGCCGGCTATCATCTACTGTTGAAGCCGGTACGCCCCGCGGCGTTACGCGCGCTGCTGACACGCACGCTGCAAGCCAGCCGCGCATTTCATTGAATTGTGGCAGTGTGCACATTGGAGACTTCTGACAACCGTTGCGCCTTTGTTTAACCTTGCCTATTATTGTTAACCAAGGTTTAAATAAGAACGCAACGTTCGATTTGTAGCGGGTACCGTGTTACGCAGCGAGGATAAAAGATGCCGATCGGGCGATTGAAGATCGTATCTGCACTACTCGTCGTGCTTTTGAGTGCAATGACGGGGACCGCTACCGCAGCGGACAAGAAGCTGAAGGTGGTAACGACCTTCACCGTGCTGGCCGAGATGGCGCAGAACGTGGCGGGGGATCATGCGGAGGTGGTGTCGATCACCAAACCCGGCGCCGAGATTCACGGCTACGAGCCGACGCCACAAGACATCGTGCGCGCCAGCGACGCCAACCTGATCCTTTGGAACGGGCTGAATCTTGAACTCTGGTTCGAGCAGTTTCTCGCCAACCTCGGCGACATACCATCGGTGACGTTGACCGAGGGGATCGATCCGATTTCGATCACTGAAGGCGCTTATGAGGGCCAGGCCAACCCGCATGCGTGGATGGGGCTCGACAATGCCATGGTCTATGTCGATAACATCGCCGCGGCGTTTTCCAAGTACGACCCAGGCAATGCCGATGCCTATAGGGCCAATGCCAAGACGTACAAGGGTGAAATCCGTGACACGATCGAACCAGTGCGCGATCGGATCGCTCAGATTGCCGAGGACAAGCGTTGGCTCGTCACCTGCGAGGGTGCCTTCAGCTATCTGGCTCGCGATTTCGGTATGAAGGAACTCTATCTCTGGCCGATGAACGCGGACCAGGTCGGCACGCCGCAGCAGGTGCGCAGTGTCATCGACGGAGTGAGGGACAACGATATCCCCGTGGTGTTCTGTGAAAGCACCGTCAATACGTCGCCTGCCGAGCAGGTCGCGCGCGAGACCGGGGCCGCCTATGGCGGCGTCCTTTATGTGGACAGTCTCAGCAAGTCGGATGGCCCGGTGCCGACGTATCTCGATCTGCTTCGTGTCACCTCGCAGACGGTGGCAGATGGACTGACGAAAAACCTGAAGCAACAGTAGCCGCAACAGGAGATCCGCTGTTGAACGCATCGACGCTGACGCAAAAGCGGACAAAACCCGAAGACATCGGCAATGGCGTTCTGGTTCGTGACGTGACGGTCACCTATCGAAACGGGCATACCGCACTGCATAACGCGAGCTTCGAGATTCCACGCGGCACCATCACGGCCCTGGTCGGTGTCAATGGCGCGGGCAAGTCGACGCTGTTCAAGGCGATCATGGGGTTCTTGCCGATCGCGAGAGGCGAAATCCGATTGCTCGACCGCAGCGTGAAAGACGCCTTGCGCGAGAATCTCGTGGCCTACGTACCACAATCCGAAGAAGTCGATTGGGCATTCCCCGTGCTGGTCGAGGACGTCGTGATGATGGGCCGCTACGGCCACATGGGTTTTCTGCGCCGACCGCGCCGCGCGGATCATGTCGCCGTCGACCAGGCGCTTGAGCGCGTGAACATGAGCGATTACCGTCATCGTCAGATCGGCGAGCTTTCCGGCGGTCAGCGCAAGCGCGTTTTCTTGGCTCGCGCCCTGGCGCAGGAAGGACGCGTGATCCTGCTCGATGAGCCTTTTACCGGCGTCGATGTGAAGACGGAAGATCAGATCGTGTCACTACTTCGCGAGCTTCGCGCGGAAGGCCATGTGATGCTGGTCTCGACCCACAATCTCGGGTCCGTGTCGGAATTCTGCGATCGGACCGTTCTGGTCAAAGGCACGGTTCTGGCCTATGGCCCGACCGAAACCACATTTACCCGCGACAACCTCGTGCTCGCCTTTGGCGGCGTCCTGCGCCATATCACCCTCGGCGGCGCCGACCTGCACGACGACGACGATCCGCGTGAAGTTCGCATCATCACCGACGATGAACGCCCTTTCGTGCAATACGGCGAGCGCAACGATACCGGGAGCGTTGCGGAGCCAACATTGGACATCACACCCAATACGACCTCGAACAAGACCAAGCAGGATCACCTCCCGGATGAAAACGACGAGGCGGGCAAGCCATGATCGACATCCTGCTCGAGCCGTTCGCCTATGGCTATATGACCAACGCCATGTGGGTGTCCGCCCTCGTCGGTGGGGTCTGCGCCTTTCTTTCGTCCTATCTCATGCTCAAGGGTTGGTCGTTGATCGGTGACGCGCTGTCCCACTCGGTGGTACCGGGGGTCGCGGGGGCCTATATCTTCGGCCTACCCTTTGCCCTTGGCGCCTTCATCGCGGGTGGGCTTGCCGCCGGTGCGATGCTGTTTCTGTCGGAGCGCTCGGGACTCAAGATCGATGTCATCATCGGGATCATCTTCACATCGTTCTTCGGGCTGGGCCTGTTCATGGTCTCGCTTAGCCCGATGGCGGTCAGCATCCAGACGATCATCATGGGCAATATCCTGGCGATCACGCCGGAAGATACCCTGCAGTTAGCGATCATCGGTATCGTCTCGCTAGCGGTCCTTCTGGCCAAGTGGAAGGATCTGATGGTCGTCTTTTTCGACGAGAACCATGCCCGTTCCATCGGCTTACGGCCCGAGGTGCTGCGGGTTGTCTTCTTCGCCCTTCTATCGGCGGCCATCGTTGCAGCGATGATCACCGTGGGGGCCTTCCTCGTCATTGCGATGGTCGTGACGCCGGGCGCCACGGCCTATCTTCTGTGCGATCGGTTTCCTCGGCTCATCATGCTATCGGTGCTGATCGGCACCCTGACCAGCTTCGTCGGCGCCTACGCGAGCTATTTCCTCGATGGCGCGACAGGCGGCATCATCGTCATGCTGCAGACACTCATCTTCCTCACCGCGTTCGTCTTTGCGCCGAAGCATGGATTGCTCGCGACGAGGCGCAAGGCGGCCAAGGCCCTGGAGCGGCCTAGCATCTACGAGCCGACTCCTGCCAAAGAGACTCATCAATGACTCTGGACACCCTGCTTCTGCCCTTTCAATTTCCGTTCATGCAGAACGCGTTCTGGATCGCGCTGTGGGTGGCGCCGCCCACGGCGCTGTTGTCCTGCTTCCTGGTCTTGAAAGGCTGGGCGCTGATGGGCGATGCGGTCAGTCATGCGACGCTTCCCGGCATCGTGCTGGCCTGGATACTTGGGCTACCGTTGATCATCGGCGCCTTCGCCGCCGGTATGACCTGCGCGCTCGCGACGGGCTACCTATCGCACAACAGCCGGGTCAAGCAGGACACGGTAATGGGGGTGGTGTTTTCCGGCATGTTCGGTCTGGGAATCGTCATGTACACCTCGATCCACACCAACGAGCATCTCGACCACGTCCTGTTCGGCAACATGCTGGGGGTCGGCCGTCAGGATCTCTGGACCTCCGGGTTGATCGCGGTTGTCGTCTCGGGCCTGCTGATCGTGAAGTGGAAGGACTTGCTCCTGCAGGCCTTCGATCCGGCCCAGGCCCAGGCCGTGGGACTGAACACCAGACTCCTGCACTATGGGCTGTTGGCGAGCCTGTCGCTAACCATCGTGGCCACTCTGAGCTCGGTTGGCCTGATTCTCGCCGTGGCGCTTCTGGTGACGCCGGGTGCCATCGCGTTTCTTGTCGTGCGCAGCTTCGCCCCCATGTTGATCGTGTCGGTCGCTGTCTGCGCGATCTCGATGCTGGTGGGTACCTATGCGTGCTTCTTCCTCGACAGCGCCCCCGCGCCAACCATCGTGCTGATCCTGACCGGAATGTTCATCCTGGCATTCGTCTACCGGTCGAGTGTCACCCGCAGGCGTTCACGGCGACTCACCGAACGTCAGTTGGCTTGATCCAAGCATTGATTATCGCTCTCAACGCTTACGTGTTATTTTGCATTTTCGCCGGTGACTGAACGAGCCCTGAATGAACGCCATTCCCAAGCACGAGCACTTCAAACGCGTACGCCAAGATCACCAGACCGAACTGGTGGAAGACTATGTCGAGGAAATCGCTCACTTGCACGCCACTCATGGCGAGGCTCGCGCCAGTGATCTTGCAGAACGCTTTGGTGTTAGCGTAGCGGCGGTATCGAAAGTCGTCACCCGGCTGAAACGCGACGGGCTAGCGATGGCCCGACCCTACCGCGGTATTTTCTTGACTGAACCGGGAGAGCAATTGGCCCAGCGGGTGGCGATACGGCATGACATCGTACTCAGAACGCTGCTGAAGCTAGGCGTCCCCGAGGATGTGGCTCGTCCTGATGCCGAAGGAATAGAGCATCATTGCAGTCCCGAAACCGTCACGGCCATGCAACGATTCCTGAAACAGCAAATTTCGTGACGTCGCCGGGTACCTTTCAAGATTCGACCTTGGGCGGCTCGACCTCGAGCTTCTGGGCGGCAATCACGGCCTGAGTACGAGAATGCACTCCCAGCTTACGCAGGATGGCGGTCACGTGTGCCTTGATGGTGGCTTCCGAGACATTCAGCTCATAGGCAATCTGCTTGTTGAGCAAGCCTTCGGTAAGCATGTTGAGCACCCGGAACTGCTGGGGTGTGAGCGAGGCGATCGCTTCGGCAAAACGCGTCTCTTCCGCGCTTGACTCCCCCAGAGTGGCGGCCAGTGCTTCGGGCAGCCAGATCTCCCCATCAAGGATTTCACCCACGGCTTGAGCGATGACCGCAAGAGACGATGACTTGGGAATAAAGCCGGACGCGCCATAATCGATAGCGCGGCGAACCACATGAGGCTCATCACTACCCGACACCACCGCGACGGGAATATCCGGCGTCTGGCCACGCAGTTGAATCAAGCCCGAAAAACCATGAGCACCCGGCATGTGAAGATCCAGCAGGATCAGATCCGCATCTGGATGGCGCGTCACTACTTCGGTGGTCGCCTCCATGGTATCCGCTTCAACAATTTCTGCCTGAGACGCAACCTGGCGCAAGGCTTGCGTCAACGCCGCGCGAAACAACGGGTGGTCATCGGCGACTATGAATTTCTGGGCAAAGGCCATTGAGTCTTCTCCGGGTCCTTGCACTGGAATAATGCGCCATTTGCCACGACGCCAACGGTGTTCACGATTCTCTTACACCATGTTACCCCATGCCGGGGCCGATTCCCAAGTACTGTGCTTCACGGATGAACATGATGAACACCTATGAAAAAACCGGCTCTTGGGAGCCGGTCTATAAGAGCGATGCGTAAGATGAACGACACGTTCAACGGTTGACGCGATTCTCGATCAGATCATCGACCACACTCGGATCCGCCAGGGTACTGGTATCGCCGAGCCCATCGGTCTCGTTGGCCGCAATCTTGCGCAGAATACGACGCATGATCTTGCCAGAGCGGGTCTTGGGCAGACTCGGGGACCATTGAATGACATCCGGCGAGGCGATGGGGCCGATATCCTTGCGCACCCATTGTACGAGCTCCTTCTTGAGCTCTTCACTGGGCTCATAGTCATCCCCCAGGGTGACATAAATGTAGATCCCCTGGCCCTTGAGATCGTGCGGATAACCGACTACCGCCGCCTCCGCCACGGCCTTGTGTGCGACCAGCGAAGATTCGATCTCGGCGGTCCCCATGCGATGACCGGAGACGTTGATGACGTCATCGACGCGCCCGGTGATCCAGTAGTAGCCGTCCTCGTCCCGGCGGCAACCATCCCCGGTGAAGTACATGCCGGCATAGGCAGAGAAATAGGTCTGAACAAAACGTTCGTGGTTCTTCCAGATGGAACGCGCCTGCCCCGGCCAGGAGTCGAGGATCACCAGATTGCCATCGGTAGCGCCTTCGAGAATCTCACCTTCGTTACTCACCAGGGCCGGCTGAACACCGAAGAAGGGTAGCGTTGCGGAACCGGGCTTGAGATCAATGGCCCCTGGCAAGGGCGAAATCATGATGCCGCCGGTCTCGGTCTGCCACCAGGTATCGACGATCGGACATTTGGAATTGCCGATCACCCGAGAAAACCATTCCCAGGCCTCCGGATTGATGGGTTCGCCCACGGAGCCGAGCACCCGCAGGCTGTCGCGTTTGCTCGAATCCATGATTTTGTCACCGTGGGCCATCAACGCCCGAATGGCAGTCGGAGAGGTGTAAAGAATCGCCACCTTGTGCTTGTCGATGATCTCTCCAAGACGACCGTGAGACGGATAGCTTGGAACCCCCTCGAACATCAGCGTCGTGGCGCCATTGGCCAATGGCCCATAGACGATATAGCTATGACCGGTGACCCAGCCCACATCGGCACTGCACCAGTAGACCTCACCCTCCTGATAATCGAAGACATACTGATGGGTCATGGCAGCCTGCAGCAGATAACCGGCGGTCGTGTGCTTGAGGCCTTTCGGCGTTCCTGTCGAACCCGAGGTATACAGGATGAACAATGGGTCTTCCGCGTTCATCGACTCCGCCGCACACTCGGTGGATTGCTGATCGACCTGCTCGTGATACCAGACATCACGGCTATCGTGCCACTCGATATCGCCGCCGGTGCGCTTGACCACCAGCACGTTCTTGACCACATCGGTGCCGTCTCGGGTCAGTGCCGCATCGACATTGTCCTTGAGGGGTACTCGCTTGCCGCCGCGCACCGATTCGTCGGCAGTGATGACCAGCCTCGACTCGGCGTCGACCACGCGCTGTGCCAAGGCATCCGGGGAGAACCCCCCAAACACCACCGAATGGATCGCCCCGATGCGCGCGCACGCGAGCATCGCCATGGCCGCCTCAGGAATCATCGGCATGTACAGGGTCACGACATCGCCCTTGCCCACGCCGAGCGCCTTGAAGGCATTGGCCAGCTGACAGGTCTGCTCATGCAACTGGCGATAGGTCAGTGTCTTGCTCTCGTTGGGATCGTCGCCTTCCCAGATGATGGCAGGCTGATCACCGCGCTTTTCCAGATGACGATCGAGACAATTGGTACTGACATTGAGCTCGCCATCCTCGAACCAGCGAATGTCGACATTGTGGGTATCGAAGGTGGTGTGCTTGATCTTGGTCGGTGCCTTGAACCACTCCAGTCCCTTTGCCTGTTCACCCCAGAACGTCTCAGGGTCCTCCACCGACTGTTGGTACATGCGCTGATACGTTTCCTTGTCGGCCCAGGCGTTGGCGGCAAACTCCTTGCGCACGGGATAGACTTTCTGCTGTTCAGTCATGTCGAGGCCTCTGTCACTTAACTGGATACCCTGATATGGGTACCTTGGGATGTGCATGAGCCAACCCGAAGTCCGAGTCGACGCTTACAATGTCCTTTCAGCATATACCCAGTCGGGGCATGGGTCCCTATTAGACCTTCGTAGAAACTTTTTATTCTTTAAATTCAACATTTTGAAATATATTTCGATGATCTACTCCGTGTTCAAGGTCAGCCTTTGTCGGCATTGACGACAAACGTAATGCTTGCCGGCATTAGCCAGGCTATGTCGACGCTCGCTGAAGTAGTGGCTTCGACAGCCGCATTCGTAGCGAAAGGGGGCCGGGCTGGCCGAACGCGTATCGAAGCAATGGGTCGCTCGCGGTTCGAGTCCATACAAACGGCGCATCACGCTGCGCCATTCACGACCATGAGGCCGCATCCGCTCGCCACCTTCGAGATGGCGGACCAGCCAATGCGCCATTTCGTGGGGAATGACGTCGACAAAGTAGGCCAGGCGATTTTCCGCCAATAACACTGGGTTGAAGCGTAGTCCTCCACGGCCGAAATGCGCCTGACCCGCGCACTTGCCGCGCAGATCCAGCCATACCTCCGGACGTGGCAGCGCCGGATAGACGTCCTGGGCAAGCTGCCAGGCAGCCTCCACACGCTGGTGTAGCCGCACATGCAACGCAGACTGATCGAGCACTGCCAGCTCGGAGGCGCTCGGAATAGGAAGTGATGGAGAATTCATTGAAATGCTAAGATGCCGTCATCGATGAAAGCGTTCACCGCGCATATTCTCTTTTCCGGGAAACAACATGCAAGAGTCCCCCTCCCTTCAGCCTCTGCTCGACGATGATGAATTGGAACGTCTCGACGATTTTCTCGACTCCGAGCGGGTCGATGCCGATGCGCTGGACATCATTTCCGCCCACGGCTTCCTGGTGGCTCTAGCGGTAGCTCCCCGAGACATCCCGTCGGCGACCTGGATCGGCGAGCTGTTCCACGGAGAGCCCGATTTCAGCAACGATACCGAACGCGATGAGATCCTCGGTCTGCTCGAGCGACTCAAGCACAACGCTATCGATGCTCTCGAGCACGGTCACCTGCCGGAGATGCCTTTCGAGCTTGAACTGGAGGGTCTCGCACCGGGAAACACTCCTGTCGGTGACTGGTGCGCAGGCTTCATGGAGGGCGTATTTCTCGACGAAAGCGCCTGGTTTCAGAGTGATGAGGAAAGTACCGCGACCTTGTTATTGCCGTTCATGGCCTTGTCGGGCCTGTTCGACGACGAACCGGACATGATCGAGCTCGTCAAGGATTCCATTCAGGCGGAACGCCTCGTGCAACAACTGCCGGAACTGGTGCTCGATCTGTACCTGCATTTCCGTGTGCCCCCGGAGGCCCCCAAACCCATCCCGCGCAAGAAGCGTCCTGCTGGCAGGGACGGCAGGCAGCGGCGTTGAACTTACAATCCTAACGAAGCCGGGTGGCCCAGGCATCCAAGGTGCCAAAGATGCCTTCACGAAGACGCTGCCACCAGGGACGACGTGCCCACTGCTGCGGCAATATCTCCTGGCTGCGCAGAAAGCACCGCTCGAACAGTGTCGCGATCTGATCGGCGAACGCTTCATCCTGGACCTCCTGATTCGCCTCCAGATTCCATTGCAGGCTCCAATGATCGAAGTTGCAGGAGCCCACGCTGATCCACTCATCCGCCAGGGAAAACTTGGCATGGATGAACGCCGGCTGATATTCGAAGATCCGTACACCCGCGCGCAGCAGTCGGCCATAGAAGCGCTGTCCTGCATAGCGTATTCCTGGATGGTCATGGCTCTCGCCCGGCAGCAGCAAACGCACGTCAACACCCCGCCGCGCCGCTCGAGCCAGGCGCCGCCGTAGGCTCAGAGTGGGCACGAAATAGGGTGTACAGACCCAGATGCGGTGACGCGCCCTGGACACCTGCTGATGCAATGAAAAGCGGATGGCTTGATAACGGTAGCCCTGACCCCACACCACCCGTCCGCGCATACCGCCTTGAACCTCGGGTGAGGCCTTCACTACTTCCTGCCGAGCTGGGTGAGCGCTCCTATAGTGCGCCGGGCAACTATCCGCATCGCCACGGGTGAGCGAGGAGTTCCACAGACGCAGGAACAATCCGACCCAGTCCTCCACGACCGGCCCTTCTATACGTAGCGCAATCTCGAACCAGGCCTCGAGAAATTCATCCGTGGCACCAAAGCCACCCGTGAAGGCCATCCGCTCATCGACCACCAACAACTTGCGATGATCCCGCGTCAGGTTCTTGCTCAGCCCCCGCCAGGCGAGCGGATTGAAAAAGCGTAGTATCACCCCGGCATCACGCAGGCGCTGACGATCCTGTTGATTCAGGTACATGGCACCGAAACCATCGAGCATCAGCCGCACGATGACACCACGGCTCGCTGCCCGGCTCAAGGCATCGATCACCCGTTGCGTCAGCCGCCCGGATTCCATCAGATAGAGTTCGAGCATGATCGAGACCCGCGCACCGTCGACCGCAGACTGCATGGCGGGCAGATAACATCGGCTTCCGGGCAACAGCTCGAAGCGGTTACCGCCCTGCCAGGCGCTACGCCTTCTCTTGTTGCGCATTGCCATCTTCACCAAACTTTCGTCTCCCGGAGCGGTTGCCAGACGATATTCCTCGAACATCGCGTCAACTGGTTATACTGTCGCCCCATTTCCACTGTCGCCCGGGGCGGTCTTGCTGAATTTTCTGCGTTCTCTCGTTCATTACCCATTGCGACGCCTGCTTGCCTGGTGGGTCACGCTGCGTCTGGTGGAACCCGCTCCTGAAGCGCTCGGACTCGACCACGACACGCCGATCATCTACGTACTGCCACAGCCCGCGCTGACAGACATGCTCCTGCTGGAAACCTTCTGTCGCCACCACGACCTGCCCCTGCCAGATAAACGCTGGCACCTGGGCGGACAAAGCATGACAAGCAGTATCACCTTGACGCCGTTGAAACGCCGGTTATGGCAGCGCTCGGTCCTTGGCAAGCGTCCAGGTCGAACGCCTTTCGTCGAACTGGTCGGACTGCTCGAGACCTGCACGCCCCAGGAGCAAGAGGTGCAACTGGTGCCGGTGAGCGTGTTCTGGGGTCGCGCCCCGGGCAAGACCTTTGGCTTGTGGAAGCTGCTGGCCGCCGATAGCTGGCAGTTTACGGGGCGTCTGAAGCGACTGCTATCGGTGCTTATCAACGGCCAGAATGTCGAACTCTATCTCGGCCATCCGCTGTTGTTGCGCGAGTTGATGGATGCCCGCCCACCGGAAATAGTGGGACGCAAGGTCTCGAGACTGCTCCGGGTACATTTTCGGCGTATCCGCACGCGGGTACTGGGGCCGGATCTGTCGCATCGTCATACCCTGATCCAGGGCGTCGTCACTAGCCCAGCCATTCAACAGGCCATCGCCGCTCAGGCCGAGCCCGGTTCACGCACCCATCGCCGCCTGGAACGACGTGCTCGACGCTACGGATACGAGATCGCCTCCAACATGAGCTATCCGGTCCTGCGTTTCATGGATCAACTGCTGCATCGGCTGTGGAATCAACTCTATGCCGGCGTGCGGGTACAAGGGCTCGAACGCGCCAAGGCGCTCGCCGGCGATCACACCTTGATCTATGTCCCCTGCCATCGCAGCCATATCGATTACCTGCTGCTTTCCTATGTGCTTTATCGCGAGGGGTTGTCGCCACCGCAGGTGGCGGCAGGGCGCAATCTGGACATGCCGCTCGTGGGGCCACTACTGCGTCGCGGCGGCGCTTTCTTTCTGCGCCGCAGTTTCAAGGGCAACCGGCTCTACTCGGCGGTGTTCAACGAGTATCTGCACCGGCTGCTGTCCCGGGGACATCCGGTGGAATACTTCATCGAAGGCGGTCGCTCCCGTAGTGGACGCCAACTCGCTCCCAAGCCCGGCATGCTGGCAATGACCCTGCGTTCCTATCTGCGCGACACCCGGCAGGAGTTGACCTTCGTACCGGTCCATATCGGCTACGAGAAGGTTCTGGAAAGCGCCAGCTATCTCAAGGAGCTACGCGGCGGACACAAGAAGAAGGAGTCGCCGTTCGATCTATTGCGAGTGCTCGGTCAGTTGCGTCAGCCCTTTGGTCAAGTGTCGGTGACGATCGGGGAACCACTCACGCTCGGCACTTTTCTGAATACCAACGTCCCCCAGTGGCATCGATCGCAGGAGACTCATCCAGCTTGGCTGACCCAGGCCGTCACGGCGCTAGGTCGCAGCTTGAGCGAGAGAATCAATCGCGTGGCGACGCTCAATGCGGTCAACCTGGTGGCATTGGTCATACTCGCCACCTCACATCGTGTCATTGAAGCCCGGCTACTGAAGGAACAAATGGCACTGCTGGTCGACCTCCGGCGTCAGGAGCCGAGCACCGACTACAATCTCCCCCCAGGAGAGCCGGATCAGTGGCTCGAAGAAGCGGAGTGGCTAGGCTTCGTCGAACGCCGTGGACATGCGCTGGGCGAGCTGGTTCTTGCGAATCAGCAGCAAGCCACGCTGCTGACCTGGTATCGCAACACCGTATTGCATCTGTTTGCCATACCCGCCCTGGTCGCGTTTGCCTTCCGCAACAACGCCTGTTTCGAGCGCTCTGCATTGCACGAATTGCTAGCGCCGGCCTGGCCCCTGATCGGTCGTGAGCTGTTCATCTCGCTACCAAAGGACTTTGCTAGCGCCCTCGACGAGACCCTCGGCATCCTGACACGGCAGGGCCTGCTGCAGCGTCAGGGCGATAAGTGGCGCCGCCCTCCCGGCTTCGAGGCGAACAGCGAGCGTTTGCACCTCCTCGGTCGCCTGATCCAGCCCGCACTGGAGCGCGACTATCTATTGCTGGCGACGCTGCTGCGTTATCCCAGCGGCAGCCTGACCCGGGAATCCCTGGAGGAACACAGTCGGCAACTAGCCGAGCGCCTGGCGCTACTCTCCGGGCTCAACGCCCCGGAGTTCTTCGACCCTGCGCTTTTCCGGGGCCTGCTCGATGTGCTCGTGGAACAGGGCTGGCTGTGGCAGGAACAGGAACGACTGTGTTTCAGCGAAGCCCTGGAAGTCGCACAGCAACGTCGCCGAACACTCTTCGACCCGGCGTTGCGACATCGGCTACAGCAGATCACTCGGAGCCCCGATGAGGGCCTCGCCGTCACCAAAGGCAGCGCTGAATAAATCGACGAGCGGATTTATTCAGCGTTTACTTGAGTGCGCGGTGTACATACAGATCGTAACGACTGGTCTTGCCTTCGATGATATGCGCCGGCTTGGGTCCGGCAATGGACGGCGCCAGACGTGGACGCTTGACCACCACTCGATGTGTCGCCACCGCCAGCGCGGCTTCGAGCAGCTGCGACGCGTCGTCATCGTCACCGGCCAGCTCGCGAAAGAGTCGCATCTCCTTCTTGACCAGGGCGGACTTGCTGCGGTGAGGAAACATCGGATCGAGGTGAACGACCTGTGGTTCGAAGTCCGCCTCGGAAACCACTCTGGCCAATTCACTTGTCGCATCGGCTCGAACGAGCCTTAGCTGCGCAGCAATGATCTGAACCTCGTCGTGGTCCATGGCGCGCTGCAAGGCATCCTCGAGCAGCGCAAAGATCGCCGGCGAGCGCTCGAGCATCAGCACCTCGGCCCCCAGGCTGGCCAGTACGAAGGCATCGCGCCCCAACCCGGCGGTGGCATCGACGATGTGCGGCGTTACGCCCTTGCTCAGCCCACAGGCCTTGGCCAACAGCTGACCGCGCCCACCGCCGAACCGCCGCCGGTGATCCACCTTGCCGGAAACGAAATCCACCACCAACGGTTTGCCATACACATCGGGATTTCCGGCGAGGGCCAACCCCTGCTGCGTCGCGATAAGCGCCAATCCCTCCCGCGGCGGCGTTGCGCTCCAGGGCAGGCCTAATCGCTCGGCCAGATCCTGCAACGCTTCACCTACCACGACGATGGCAGCGTTCATGCCACCCAGAGCAGCAGCAATATCGTTCCCAGGATCAGACGATAGATCACGAAGGGCAACATGCCGATGCGATCGAGGGCGGCAAGAAACAGCTTGATGCATACGAGCGCGGCAGCGAAGGAAAGGACGGCCCCTATCAATACGTCATCAATGGCAGCGTCGCTCCCCGCCTGGGCAAGCTCGATCCCCTTGAGTGTGCCTGCCGCAAGGATCAGCGGAATCGATAGCAGAAACGAGAAGCGCGCCGAGCTCAGGCGATCGAATCCCAATATCAGTGCCGCGGTGATGGTGATGCCCGAACGCGAGGTGCCAGGAATCAGTGCCAGCGCCTGAAACAGCCCGATGATGAGTGCTGCCTTGAAAGTCAGGCTGAGCAGGTCGCGATTGCGAGCCCCTCGTGCATCGGCCCACCATAGCAGCAAACCGAAACCCAGGGTGGTGATGGCAATGACCAGGGAGGAGCGTAGCGACGTTTCGATCAGATCATTGAACAGTGCCCCGGCGACCACCGCGGGCAGCGTCGCCAGCAATACCATCCACCCAAGGCGACTGGATTGGGTCTGGCGGGATGCCAACGTCCCGGAGCCGGCAAACTGACAGAACCAGCCCTTGAGGATATCGATCACCTCCCGGCGAAAGGCCAGTATGACTGCCGCCAGGGTGCCGACATGCACGGCGACATCGAAGGCCAGCCCCTGGTCAGGCCAGCCCAGAATCTGGGAGGGCAGGATCAAGTGTGCCGAAGAAGAAATGGGTAGAAATTCGGTCAGGCCTTGAATCAGGGCCAGCGCCACCAGCTGTAGCCAATCCATCTATGAATCCTGTGGTAATTGAACATGCACGGCATCAGCCGCGTTTGGAGGCCACCTGATCCCGTAGATAAACAGGGATCACCTCATGGGCCGGACGACCCTCCTCGGCATCAAAGGCCCTGGCCGCCAGCCTGACCATCTCGTCGGCGGCGGGTTGCAGATCGGGAAAACGCTGGTTGAGCCCGGCCTTGACCAGCGTCGGCATGGATTCCCACAAAGCCCATCCCGAGCCGACACCACACCAGTCGACATCCTGCGGCGCATCGGGCAGTTCTAGCGACTGAGGCGACATCACCGCCTCATCCATCAGCGGCGTCACGTGATCATCGCGGCAATGGTAGGCCGCCACATAGATCTCGTTCATGCGGGCATCAAGGGCGGAAATGACGTGGCGCAGGTGATAGCGCCGGTGGGCCGAGAGCGCCAACGCTGCAAGCGTCGACACCCCGATCAATGGCCGCTCCAGGGCAAACGCCAGGCCTTGAGCCACCCCGGCGGCAATACGCAAGCCAGTGAAGGAGCCCGGCCCCTGCCCATAGGCCAGCGCGTCCAGATCGTTGTGGGATAGCTGCGCCTCGGCCAGCACGTCATCGATCATCGGCATCAATCGACGGGTATGTTCCCGCGGTGTCAGCGCAAAACGGGAAAACACCTCTCCATCGCGCCACACTGCACAGGAGCAAGCGCTCGAGGAAGCATCAAGAGCCAGCAGCGTCGCCATGTGCGTTCACCGTCGAGAAATTGAGCGCGCATTATACGACTAGCGTCGACATGGCAAAACCCGCACCTTCAAACAGGCTGGCCCGGGGCATCCCCCTGGACCAATCTGCTGTCCGTGTGAATATTAGTCCTGCAGCGCTTCGAGGATCTTGTTGCGGATGGTATCGACGCTGCCGGTTCCTTCGACACGATGATACGCAGGCGCCGTCGCGGGTTCCTGCTGCGCCCAGTCGCGATAGTAATCGACCAGGGGCTTGGTCTGTTCATGATAGACCGCCAGACGATTGCGCACCGTCGATTCGCGATCATCATCCCGCTGGATCAGGGCTTCGCCGGTGACATCGTCCTTGCCATCTTCCTTGGCGGGACTGTACTCAACGTGATAGACCCGCCCCGAATTCGGATGAACCCGGCGGCCTGCCAGGCGCTTGACGATCTCCTCGTCATCGACGGCAATTTCCAATACATGATCGAGCTTGACCTGAGCTTCCTTCATGGCATCGGCCTGCGGGATCGTGCGAGGGAAGCCATCGAACAGGAACCCATTGGCGCAATCGGGTTCGCTGATACGTTCCTTGACCAGCGCAATGATGATGTCGTCGGACACCAGCCCACCACTGGTCATGATCTCCTTGACCTTGCGACCCAACTCGCTGCCTTCCTTGACTGCAGCACGCAGCATGTCCCCGGTGGAAATCTGAGGAATACCGAAATGTTCGCAGATGAACTGGGCCTGGGTGCCCTTCCCGGCGCCGGGGGGCCCTAACAGAATCAAACGCATCAGTGCTGCTCCTTGGGTTTTCGAGTCTTGAATTGTTACCAAAGTAACATTGAATCCGACGATACTCGGAGCCAAACGGCCAGACAAGCGCACTATCGTCGCAGGGCAGCCTATGTTACCTACTGTAGCGCTCAGCCTCGTATCTGCCATTAACACTTTGGTCTGGCCAGGATAGCGGGAAGTCGGACACTGTCATCAAAAAAGGCGGCCTCAAGGGCCGCCTTGGTCGGTCATCGCCGACGCTTAGAGCAGCAGGCGTCGAATGTCGCTCAGTAGCTGGCCGAGCAATGCGGTGAAACGCGCCGCGTCGGCACCATTGACCGCCCGGTGATCGTAGGACAGGCACAGCGGCATCATCAGGCGCGGGCTGAACTCCTGCCCATTCCATACCGGCTCCATCTGGGATTTGGAAACACCCAGGATGGCTACCTCCGGTGCGTTGACGATCGGCGTAAACGCATTACCGCCGATCGAGCCCAGACTGGAGATCGTGAAGCAACCACCCTGCATCTCCTCACGCTTGAGCTTCTTGGACTGCGCCTTCTTGGCCAGCTCCACGGACTCCTTGGCCAGGTCGATCAGCGACTTCTTGTCCGCATCACGGATGACCGGCACCATCAGACCGTTCGGTGTATCCACGGCCACCCCGATATGCACATACTTCTTCCAGATCAGCTTGTCGCCATCCGGGTGCAGGCTGACATTGAACTGTGGATATTGGCGCAGAGCAAACGCGCAGGCCTTGATCAAAAACGGCAGTGGCGTGAGCTTGGCGCCCTGAGCTTCCGCTTCGGCCTTCATCGACTTGCGGAAGGCTTCAAGCTCAGTGATATCGGCCTTGTCGAACTGTGTCACATGGGGCACGTTCAGCCAACTGCGGTGCAGATTGTCGGCACCAAGCTTGAGCAGGCGTCCCATCGGCTGTTCTTCGACTTCGCCGAATTGACTGAAGTCCACCGCAGGAATCGGCGGAATACCCGCGCTGCCGGTGGATGCCGCCGCACCGGCTGTCGGCGCCTCGCCTTGGCCCTTCATCACCTGCTTGACATAGGCGTGAACGTCTTCCTTGAGCACTCGCTCCTTGGGACCACTGGGCTTGACCTTGGCCAGATCGACACCTAGCTCCCGCGCCAGCATGCGCACCGCCGGCCCCGCATGGACCAATTTGCCCTCCCGCGGCTTGTAGTCGGCCATTTGCGCTTCGGGGCTGGGAGAAGAGGACTGCGTCTGCTTGGGTTTCTCGTCGGTCTTCTGTGGTTGCCCAGATGATTTCTCTGATTTGGCTGTTTTCTGCTCGGACTGCTCGGCTTTTTTCGGCTTGTCCTGCTTGGGCTTGGCTTTCTTGCCCTCGGAGGCCACTTCCATGTAGCCGATCAGATCGCCCTCGGAGACCGTGTCACCTTCCTTGACCGACAGCTCGACGAGCTTGCCCTTGTAGGGGCTGGGCACGTCCATGGAGGCCTTATCGGACTCCAGGGTGATCAGCGGATCTTCCTTATCGATCTCATCGCCCTCGGCGGCCGCCATTTCGATGATGGGCACGTTCTCGCTGCCGCTGAGATCCGGCACCCGAATCTCCTTGCGCTCCGGCTCACCGTCGGCTTCTTCTTCGTCCTGTTCGGCGTCATCCCCTGCGGAAGAATCATCACCACTGTCTGCTGACGACTCCTGGGTCTCTTCCTCGGCATCCTCTTCATCGCCTTCGGCACCGTCATCGGCGATTTCCATGGTACCGATGACGTCGCCTTCCGAGACCTTGTCGCCTTCCTTGATCGCCAGGGACACCAGCTTACCGCTATAGGGGCTGGGCACATCCATGGAGGCCTTGTCGGATTCCAGGGTGATCAGCGGATCTTCCTCGCTGATCTCGTCCCCTTCGGCCACCGCAATCTCGATGATCTCCACGTCGGTGCTGTCGCCGATATCCGGTACCTTGACCTCGACGGTGCGTTTGCCACCAGCAGAGGACTTTTGCTTCTTGGATGGCTTATCGTCTGCCTTGGGTTCCTGCTCGACATCCGGCTCACCAGAGGATTCTTCATCGCTCTTTTCTTCCGCTTGCTCGGTGTCGGCATCACCCCCGCCTTCAACTTCGAGCTCGAGGATATCGTCACCTTCGGAGACGGTATCGCCCTCCTTGACCAGCACCTTGACGACCTTGCCCCCCTTGGGCGCCGGTACGTCCATGCTGGCCTTGTCGGATTCCAGGGTGATCATGGTGTCCTCGGGCTCGATGACATCGCCTTCGGACACCGCAATCTCGATGATTTCGACATCGGAGCTGTCGCCGATATCGGGAACTTTGATGATTTCGCTACTCAAGGTCGCGCTCCTTTCTAATCGTGCTCACCGTTAGTGCAACTCCTGTGCGGGACGGTCGGACCACCTTGTCTTCCAGCGTAGCCCGTCCGGCCAGGGCGATCACTCGCCCCTCACGAAACCAACGGGTTGGGCTTGTTGGGGTCGATGCCATACTTCTTGAGAGCATCCGCCACGACCTTGCGCTCGATCTCGCCACGCTCGGCCAGTGCCTTGAGTGCCGCCACGGTAATGAAATAGCGATCGACTTCGAAGAAGTAACGTAGCTTCTCGCGAGTATCGGAGCGGCCATAGCCATCGGTACCGAGCACGTGATAATCGGTGGGCACCCAGGCACGAACCTGATCGGAAAACAGTTTCATGTAATCCGTGGAGGCAATGGCTGGTCCCTTGCGCCCTTCCAGGCACCGCGTAATGTGCGGCTTACCCGGCTCGTCTTCGGGCTTGAGGAAGGCCTGACGATCGACTTCCAGGGCCTCACGGCGCAGCTCATTGAAGCTGGTCACGCTCCAGATATCGGAACCGACGCCATACTCTTCCTTGAGTATTTCTGCCGCGGCTTCGACCTCGCGGAGAATGACACCGCTACCCATCAGCTGTACGTGACCCTTGCCTTTCTTGCCCGCCACTTCGCGCAGCAGGTACATGCCCTTGATGATGTCCTGTTCGGTCCCCTCCTGCATCTCGGGATGCTGGTAATTCTCATTCATCAAGGTGATGTAGTAGAAACAGTTCTCCTTGTCCTGATACATCCTCTTCAGGCCATCCTGGACAATCACCGCCACCTCGTGACCGTAGGTCGGGTCGTAGCTGCGGCAGTTGGGAATGGTCGACGCCAGAATATGGCTATGGCCATCCTGGTGCTGCAGCCCCTCACCATTGAGCGGCGTACGCCCAGCGGTGCCGCCCATCATGAACCCCCTCGCCTGCATGTCGCCGGCGGCCCAGGCCAGATCGCCGATACGCTGGAAGCCGAACATCGAATAGTAGATGTAGAACGGCAGCAGCGGCAGATGATGATTGGCATAAGAGGTCGCCGCAGCGATCCAGGCGGACATGGCCCCCGCTTCGGTGATGCCTTCCTCGAGTATCTGACCGGCCTTGTCCTCGCGGTAGTACATGATCTGGCCAGCATCCATCGGTTCGTACTTCTGGCCTTCGGCGGTGTAGATGCCGAGCTGGCGGAACATGCCTTCCATGCCAAAGGTACGCGCTTCATCGGGGATGATGGGCACGACCTGCTTGCCGAAGGTCTTGTTCTTGACCAGGCCGTTCAGAATGCGCACGAAGGACATGGTGGTGGAAACTTCTCGATCCCCGGAGCCCTTGGTCTGAGTGGCGAACATCTTGTCGTCGAGCCCGGGGATCTCGATGGCCTCGAAATCGCTCTGGCGGGCCGGCAGATAGCCACCCAACTCTTCGCGGCGCATGTGCATGTACTTGATTTCCGGGGCGTCGTCCGCCGGCTTGTAATACGGCATCTCCCCGCTATCAAGCTGCTCATCGGTGATCGGGATACTGAAACGATCGCGGAATTTCTTCAGCGCCTCGGTATCCATCGACTTGATCTGGTGGGCTTCCATGTCGGCTTCGCCGGAGCCGCCGCCCATGCCATAGCCTTTTACGGTGTGGGCCAGCACCACGGTGGGACGACCGTTGGCATTGTTGAATGCCTCGTGATAGGCCGCATAGACCTTGTGGGGATCGTGACCGCCGCGATTGAGCTTCCAGATATCCTCATCGCTCAGGTCGTCGACCATGGCCTTGGTCTCGGGATACTTACCGAAGAAATTCTCGCGAGTATAGGCGCCGCCCTGGGCCTTGCAGTTCTGGTACTCGCCATCGACGGTTTCGTCCATCAGCTTTTGCAGCACGCCCTTCTTGTCCTGTTCGAACAAGGGGTCCCAGAGACGCCCCCAGACCACCTTGATGACATTCCAGCCGGCGCCACGGAAGATTCCTTCGAGCTCGTCCATGATCCGAGAGTTACCGCGAACCGGGCCGTCGAGGCGCTGCAGGTTGCAGTTGACGACGAAGATCAGGTTGTCGAGCTTTTCGCGGCTCGCCAGGTGCAGAGCACCCAGAGATTCCGGTTCGTCACACTCGCCGTCACCCAGGAAGGCCCAAACCTTGCGATTCTGCATCGGTTTCAGGTCGCGTGCGTTCAGATACTTCATGACGTGAGCCTGATAGATAGCCATGATCGGCCCGAGACCCATGGAAACGGTGGGGAATTGCCAATAATCCGGCATCAGCCAGGGATGGGGGTATGAAGACAAGCCATCACCGTCGACTTCCTGCCTGAACTTGTCCATCTGCTCCTGGGTGAGACGGCCTTCCAGAAAGGAACGCGCATAGATACCTGGAGAGCTATGACCCTGGATATAGATCAGATCGCCTTTGAAGTCGCCGTGGGGGGCACGGAAAAAGTGGTTGAAACCTACTTCGTAAAGAGTCGCGCTGGACATGTAGCTGGCCAGGTGGCCGCCCAGCCCAGGATGCTTCTTGTTGCTGCGAATAACCTGGGCCGCCATGTTCCAACGAATCAGCGAACGAATGCGCCGCTCCATGAACATGTCTCCGGGCAGCCGCGCCTCGCGATGCACCGGAATACTGTTGCGATGTGGAGTCGTCACCGAGAAGGGTACTTTCACGCCGTCGCGACGCATTCGGTCGGCCAGCCGGCTCATCAGGTACTGGGCACGTTCCTCGCCTTCGTGATCCAGTACCGACTCCAGGGAATCCAACCATTCCGTGGTTTCGATCGGATCGAAATCCTCTCTTGCCTCCAGACTCATAGATGTCTCTCCGAATGACGATGTGATGTCGATCTTGCCCTTCGCGGTGCCGAAAAGGACCAGTAAAACTCATGATTTGACGCCTGCTGCCAAGCGCTTCGAAAACACCATGTAATTTATTTACAAATGCACACCATAAATATGGATATGGGTCAGGAAGATACCGTAAACCCGCGTCGCTGCCAATTGAAACCACCATGAAAATTATTTCCACAAAAATTATTGCATAGCAACATTAAGAGCTTGCGAATTCCCATCGCTCACTTACCATCCTCCAGAATTCCTGTAGTGACACTACAAAATGCTTGTAACTGTTTAAGACACTGATGCAGATATTGCCAGTCGAAAGCGGGGCCAGGATCACTCTTACGCAGCGGTGCGATCCGCGCATGACCGGTGATACGTGCTCGCGTGATGGCCGGATAGGTACTCATCAAAGCATGGATCACCCGGCTCAGACTCCGATACTGTTCCTCACTGTAGGAATGAATTTCGTCGCCCTCCAACTCTACGCCGATGCTGAAGTCGTTGAGTCCGCTGCGCGACCGATGACCGTCTCGCCATCGTGATCGCCCCGCATGCCATGCACGCTTGTCGAAGGGCACGAATTGCACCAATTCACCATCTCGACGAATCAATAGATGTGCCGAAACTTTTAAACCCTCGAGGTTAGCAAAGTAGGTATGCGCCGAAAGATCAAGGGAATTGGTGAACAGATGTTCGATGGCATCCCCCCCGAAGTGCCCCGGCGGCAGGCTGATGGAGTGCAGAACCAGCACCGAAATCTCGTGATCGGGTCGATCATTGAAGTTAGGCGACGCTATATGTCTTACGTCCTGTAACCAGTGCGCCTCGATCCTCATGATGGGACTCCCCTGACGAATTCTGGTGGCTTTCTTTATACTAGGGGCCATTGTCGCATAGGAAACGCTGAAGAAATCGCCGAGTGGTTCAAGCACAAGGCGCCCGGAGCGCAGGAACCGGAGTTTACTTTAGTCAATGAGGATTCTGACCGGGCTGGCGTACCAACACCGCGCACAAATTCGTCAGGAACGAATTTGAACAGCCGTTAGGCTGGCCCAGAGGGTGGCCGCCACGGGAGGCGGTCATAGCGCCGTGATTGAGACACGCAGGCATTTATTTGGTGTTTTTCATACACGAGGATATGCCATGCACTACCATGAAGCCCTCGCCGAAGATATTCGCATCAGTGCCGCGCGCCTGTTGGCGGAGGATGTCGGCCCTGGCGATATCACCGCGCAGCTGATTCCCGAACGCCAGTGGGCGACGGCTCAGGTCATTTCCCGAGAGGACGCAGTACTTTGCGGGGTCGCCTGGGTCGATGAACTGTTTCGCCGTCTCGATCAGCGGGTCAAGCTGACCTGGCATGCCGCGGATGGCGATGCGATCAGCACCGACCAGGTCTTTCTGGAACTGGAGGGTCCGGCACGCAGCCTGCTGACCGGCGAGCGCGCCGCCCTCAATCTGCTGCAGACGCTATCGGGCACCGCAACCCGGGCTCGTCACTACCTTCAGTGCCTCGCCGCCAGTGGCGTACGATTGCTGGATACGCGCAAGACGCTACCCGGGCTGCGTCTGGCACAGAAATACGCCGTCACCTGCGGTGGTGGCTATAATCATCGCATTGGCTTGTACGACGCCTTCCTGATCAAGGAGAACCATATCGCTGCCTGCGGCAGCATTGCCGCCGCGGTCAAGGAAGCGCGCAACATCGCGCGGGATCTGCCGGTGGAGGTGGAGGTAGAAAATCTCGGTGAACTGGATCAGGCCCTCGAGGCCCAGGCCGATATCGTGATGCTCGACAACTTCTCGCTGGAAGATTTACGCCAGGCGGTGAGCATTACCGCCAAGCGGGCCACCCTTGAGGCGTCGGGCAATGTGAGCGAGACGACCTTGGAGGCCATTGCCGCCACCGGCGTGGATTGCATCTCGATCGGAGCACTGACCAAGGACGTCAAGGCCATCGATTTGTCGATGCGGGTGACTCAAGTCGATTCCCGCTAGCCGCTCCCTTTGAGCCTCAGGTTAGCGTTTTCTCCAGCCGTACCCGGGTCAGGCGCTGACCCTGGCGTTCGACCCACTCTTCGCCAAGAGGCCGCCAACCTCGTTTTTCAAGGCCTGGGCTCACTACCAGGCTGGCTTCGATGCGCAATCTCGTGACGCCCTCTTCGCGCATCGCGACTTCCGCATAGTCGAGCAGACGCGAGCCGATGCCGCGCCGGGCCAAGGAGGGCCAGACATAAAGCGTTTCGATGCGCGCTCCCTCCAGATCGAGTTCGACGAAACCGACACAGCGCCGATCGCACACCGCCACGAGCGTCGGATAGAGCATCTGGCGCGCGGCCCAGGCGCTGGCCTCCCGAGGCAATGCCGAGACCCATGCTTCCCGCTGGGCCTGTGTATAGCAGCCTGCAGCCCCTTGCATCACAGCGTGATAAAATACCTCACCCTGGTCCGCCGCATCCTTCGGAACGGCAGCACGATAGACCATCCGCTCGAGCATGATATTCACTCCTCCGGCAGGCACACCGCATCAAAGCCAGCTGCAACAGGATGATCGCCGGTGGTCATATCCCTCTCACGTACCAGCTGAACAGTATGAAAGTTGGCCGCCGCGGCGGCATCGAGTTCGGCCACGACGTCCGACAGGAACAGGATCTCATGGCCCGAGAGGCCAAGATGCGCCGCAATTCGCCGATAGCTTTCGCTCTCCTTCTTGGGCCCCGTGGTGGTGTCGAAATAACCGGACAACAGCGGCGTCAGGTCGCCGACATCGGAATGAGCAAACAGTAACTTCTGAGCCTGGACCGAGCCGGAGGAGTATATGTACAGCGCCAGACCCGCTGCATGCCAGGCCTTCAGGCACGGGAGGACATCGGCATAGACATGGCCAGTGAAGTCGCCTTGGCGATACCCCTCTTCCCAGATCATGCCCTGTAATACCTTGAGTGGTGTCACCTTGCGATCCGCGTCCATCCATTGCTCAAGCAGGGCGATGACACGCGCTTGATCCGCCTCGGGCTCACCGGCCAACTCGCGCACTGCCTCCAGTTGCTCCTTGACGGCTGGATCACCAGCACTTCGGCGCAAGAAGCCCGGCAATCGGGCCCGCGCATAGGGAAACAACACCTCGTGCACGAAACTGATCGAACCGGTGGTGCCTTCGATATCCGTGACGATGGCGCGAATCATGGAGCCGCGCCTCCCGCCAGGGCTTCAAAGCGGGGGAAGCGCGAGGCGATCGGGCTACCGGTCATGTTCGCTATCCAGCCCTCTTGATTGGTGAACAGACGGATGGCAGTGAAATCCGGCTCGGGCCCCATGTCGAACCAGTGCGAGGTACCGGCCGGCACAGACATTAGATCTCCAGCCGCGCAACCAATGACATAAATACGTTGATCGATATGCAGATAGAAGATCCCTTCGCCGCGCACGAAAAACCGCACTTCATCTTCGCTATGCCGGTGTTCATCGAGAAACTTCTCGCGCAATGACACCTTGTCGGGATGACCCGGAGTCAAGCCGATCACATCGACGGCGGCGAAGCCGGCTTCCTGCTTGAGCCGCTCCACGTCTGCGGCATAGGCCGTCAGCACGGTATCCTGATCCGCGTCCGCAGCGACATCGGGACGAATGCTCCAGCGTTCGAAACGCACGCCATGCGGAGCGAGTTCGGCGGCGATACGCTCGCCCTCGTGGGTGGAAACGATCGGTTGCTCACCGTCCGCTTCATGGTAGATGTGTAGAAAACTCATGATGACAACCCCCTGCGTAGCTCCAATTCACAGTCGAACATAAACTCCAGCGCCTCCACATGCCGCAGACAGGTTTGCATATCCTGAGCCCAGGTATAGAACCCATGCCCACGAATCAGATATGCGCAGCAGTCCTGCTCCGCGAGGCGCTGACGTACAGTATCCGCGAGGGCAGCGATATCCTGGGTATTGTCGAAGATCGGCACGGCGATACGCGCCTCGTGGCTGGTAACGTCCTCCAGCGCCTTTTGCAGTTCATAACCGGTCAGCCATAGGGTATCGCCGGGCTCGAGAAGAGAAAGCAATGTCGCCGCTTTCGAGTGCCCATGCAGGATTGCCCCGGCCAAGGGTGCGTCTTCGTAAAGTTGGCCATGCAGATGCGCCTCATCGGACGGCTTGAGGGTGCTTCCCACCGGCGCCAGGGCGAAGTCGGTCACCATCACGTCGGCAACCGACAGGTGCCCTTTGTGACAGCCCGAAACGGTGATGGCCATGTGCGACTCGTCCAGACGCACCGAAAAATTCCCTGCGGTCGCCGGCACTTGCCCCGCGGCATGTAACTGTTTGCCCGCATCGACGATGGCTTGCTGGGCAAGAGCCAATTTTTCCAGATTGATCACGTTGTCTGCCTCATGCAGGAAAAAAGATGCCACCAACGGCATAATAGTGCCATGACCGACGCCGTTTCATACCCCTCCCATGAGGATGACGTTACCCTGACACCCATCGGGCGCATCAGCAGCGACTATCCCGACAAGTTCGGCGTGCCTCGTCAGCCCGGACTGGTTCCCGCTGGACGCGCCGTGTTGCATCTGCTGCCGCCTTTCGATGATCCACAGACGGTGCGCGGGCTCGAGCGAATCAGCCACCTCTGGCTCACCTTTATCTTTCATCGTAGCCCGAAACGCTGGACGCCGCTGGTGCGGCCGCCGCGCCTAGGCGGCAACGCCAAACTTGGCGTCTTCGCCACCCGCAGCACCCACCGTCCCAATCGCCTGGGACTGTCCCTGGTGGAACTGGAAAGGATCGAGACGACGAGTGGGGTGCGATTGTACCTGCGCGGTCACGACCTGATCGACGGTACGCCGGTATTGGACATCAAACCCTACCTGCCCTGGGCGGAATCGCGCCCGGATGCCCAGGCGGGCTTTGCTCCGGACGCACCAGCCAGCCACCCTGTCGTCTTCTCACCGGAAGCCGAGGCTACGCTTGCACAGCGAGACGACAGTGATTCACTGCACGAACTGATCATCCAAGTGTTGGGGCAGGATCCGCGCCCGGCCTATCATGGTGACACGCCAACGCGGGTCTACGGCGTTTTTCTACGTGATGTGAATGTGCGTTTTCGCGCCGTGGTGGAAGCAGGTAACAACACTATCATGAAGGTTCTCGAGATCACTCGATATCAAAAATAGGAAATGCAGATTTACGTCGCGAGCGATGAGCGGCTGGTCGACGCCGGAGCACAGGAATCGGAGTTTACTTTAGTAAATGAGGATTCCGTTCGGACCGGCGCACAGGCATCGCCGACGGCCAGCTGTTATTACCAAGGCCTGTGCGCAGCAGTAAATCGGCACTTCCTACCCGAAGCTGACACCGATCCGCCGACCCACTTCCTCGTAAGCCTCGATCACCCCACCCAGGCCCTGCCGGAAGCGATCCTTGTCCATCTTCTCGCGGGTCTGGGCGTCCCATAGCCGGCAACCATCCGGGGAAAACTCATCGCCCAGCACGATCTCGCCGTCGAACATGCCGAACTCGAGCTTGTAGTCGACCAGCAGCATGCCGCCGTCGAGGAACAGCTGCTTGAGCACGTCGTTGACCTGGAAGGTCAGCGCCTTCATGCGTGCCAGCTGCTCGGGCGTCGCCCAGCCGAAGGTCTCGGCCAGGGACTCGTTGATCATCGGATCGCCCTTCTCGTCGTTCTTGAGGAACAGCTCGAAGGTCGGCGGCTCGAGTGCAATCCCTTCCTCCACTCCGAGACGACGCACCAGGCCGCCGGCAGCCAGATTGCGCACCACGCACTCGACCGGAATCATGTCGAGTTTCTTGACGACGCATTCGGTATCCGACAGCAGCGTCTCGAAATGCGTGGGTATCCCCGCCGCCTGCAGCTTGCCCATGATGAAGGCATTGAACTTGTTGTTGACCATGCCCTTGCGGGCCAGGGCCTCCTTGCGCTTGCCGTCGAAGGCGCTGGTATCGTCGCGAAAGTGCAGAATCAAACGGTTCGGGTCATCGGTGCGATAGACGGATTTAGCCTTGCCGGCATACAGCTCGTCACGTTTTTCCATGGGCGGGGATCTCCGAAGGGGGTTGGCATGGATGATTTGAAGCGATGTTAAACGTTGAAGGGCCGTATGCAGCAGGTCGTATCATGCGACGATCTGCCAATCGAAGCCCTTGTCTTGAGCTGCGATGACCAATCGCGACTCGTCACCATCGAGTAGCGGATTGAGTATCTCCTGCGCCAGCTCGGGCCGGTTGTTCTGCTCGGAAATATGCGAACAGACGATACGTTGCAGACGATCCAGCCCCACCTGGCGAAGCAAGGAGTGCGCTTGCGCATTGGCCAGATGCCCCCAGTCGCCCCCGACACGCCGCTTGAGCCGCGGCGGATAGGGGCCCTCGGCCAGCATGCGCGGATCGTGATTGCACTCCAGAATGAGTGAATCGCAGCCGCGAAACGCCTGCACGACATGGGCGCTGGGATGCCCCAAGTCGGTCAGTACCCCGAGACGTCTCTCCCGGGCACTGACGCAGAACTGTACCGGCTCCCGAGCATCATGGGGCACGGTAATCGGGTCAATCTCCAGCCCTTTGATCGTGAAACGCGAATGTGGGGTAATCAGCTCGTGCCGGGGCACGTCGCCGAGGCGCCCGGAGAGCCAGGTGCCGGCACTGAGATGGACCGGTAGCCCATACCGGCGCGCCAGGGCACCGACGCCGCGAATGTGATCACCATGCTCGTGAGTGATCAGCACTGCCGAGAGCTGTCGCGGATGCAACCCCAGACGCGCCAGACGGGACTCGGTCTCACGCAGGCCGAAACCGCAGTCGATGAGGACATGCGTCTCGCCATCGCTGACCAGGGTCGCATTACCCTTGCTGCCACTGCCCAAGGAAGCGAAACGTAGGGCTTTTTTCCATTCAGCCTGGCCCCGGGCCGAGGCGGATTGTCGTGTTGCCATCAACGCAGCGTGGCGGCCAGCTTGTCGAGCAGCTCGCGGGCATCACCACCACTGACAGGTGTGTCGTCAGCGGAGGCAACGCGCACTCGGGTCGACCCCTGAGTCGGCTCGTCGATGGACAAGCGGTATCGTCTAGGCTCCGCATCGCCCTCGAACAGGCCAAAGAAACCGCCATCGTCCCCTCGCGGGGTATACTCGACCAGAAATTCGCCAGCGCTTCGGTTCTGATCAAGCAACCGGTTTCCCTCACTGTTGAAGTTGTTTTCGAGCTGGTAGAAGAGCTCCGACCAGGCACGCTCGAAACCCAACGCCATCAGCAATTGCCATTCGCCCCCAGCATTCTCAAGACGCACACGATCGTCCCGGGATAGGTTCTGAGCCGCAAGCGAGACACTCTGCTGTTCCTGAGCGTAGGAGGCGAGATAGTTATTCAATGCCGATAAACACTGCGCCTGATCGTTGCCCGTGGGTGTCTCACAGCGCACTTCACTGGTGTTGCCGCGCAGTCCCTGACGCACGCTAAAGGTGGCCTGGTCGGTTTCGATGCGTCCTTGCGACGCATTCAGGGCGCGGAGCTCGAGCCCGCGCTGCTCGGCAAAGGCCTGAAGGCGTGGCCAGATGGCGGCGGGGGAAGCATTGACCAATAGCCAATGATCCGATCCCGCTTTACGCTCCTCTATGAATTTCTGCTCTCCCTGACTGCTGACCGCCAACGCCTGGGGTCGTGGCGCCTCGAACTCACCCTGGGCCAAGAAATCGCTGTTGGCTGGAGGTACGGGCATGGCGTCCTGATAGCGATTGGCCTGACGTGTCTCGGGCAGCTGTAACGGCCTGGTCAGCTCGGCCTCGCGATATTCGTCGTTACGATCGTAATAATAGCCGCTACGACCACAACCGCTTACCACCAAAGCAATCGCAAGAGTCAACGGCATCCATTTGAAGACGGGGTTCATGCATCTACCTTTTCTTGTGCGTGAGGCCGACGACAAGCCCGGCCAAAGCCTGCTAGCCGAGCTGCCGCTACGCAATGTCAGTCTTCCAGCACACCGGCAAGCTGGAGCGCCTCATCGACGGTGGCATGGTATTTTTCGGAGAGCCAGGTCAACGGCAGACGAATACCCTGCTCGGCGTAGCCCATGCGATTGAGCGCCCACTTCGTCGGAATCGGGTTGGCTTCGACGATCAGAGAGGTATGCAGCGGCATCAGCCGTGTATTGATCTGGTGCGCCTTGTCGCTATCACCGGTCACAGCCGCCTGGCACAGTTCGTGCATCGAGCGCGGCGCGACATTAGCCGTCACGGAGATATCGCCATGACCACCCATCAGCATGAACTCGCAGGCCGTGGGATCGTCACCGGAATAAAGTGCGAAGTCGCAGCCCTTCAGACGTGCGATGAGATCCTCGGCGCGCTCCAGATTACCGGTAGCATCTTTCAGCCCGACGATGTTGTCGACCTTTGCCAGCCGCAGCACGGTCTCGTTGTAAATGTCCGAACAGGTGCGCCCCGGCACATTGTACAGGATGACCGGTAGGTCGCTGGCCTCGGCGATCACCTTGAAATGCTGGTACAAGCCTTCCTGAGTGGGCTTGTTGTAGTAAGGAGCCACAGTCAGGCAATAGTCGGCCCCCACCTCCTTGGCATAGCGGGTCAACTCCACCGCCTCGGTCGTGTTGTTGGAGCCTGTTCCGGCGATCACCGGAATGCGTCCATTCACTTCTTCGACGATGGTGCGAATGACATCGAAATGCTCCGCGAAGGACATGGTGGTGGGCTCGCCGGTGGTACCGGCGGCAACGATGGCATCGGTGCCGTTGTCGAGATGAAATCCTACCAGGCGGCGTAGGGCCTCCCAGTCGATCTCTCCGGAAACCTTCATCGGCGTCGCCAATGCGACGATGCTGCCTGTGATCATGCGGGGATGTCCTCCTGTGCAACAGCTTTCTGGCCATAGGGCGACTAGCCGCCCATCGCGATCGATACGCTGTTCGAAGAGCAAATGGTACTCAGGCGGCGAAAGTCTGTACAGGTGCCAGGGCCGGTAAAACGCATAGACTTACCGTTCGCGTATGCTTGAGTGTACTCTCTTTGTTCCTTCGCCCTTTTTCTTTACAGAAACGCAACATGAGGAGCGCAACATGAGCATCAGCATTGGCCAGGAAGTTCCCGACTTTACCGCCAACGCGACGAACGACACCACCGTCCGCCTTTCGCAGCTCAAGGGCAAGCAGGTGGTGATCTATTTCTACCCCAAGGACAGTACGCCGGGCTGCACCACCGAAGGCGGCAATTTTCGTGACCGTAAGGCCGATTTCGATGAAGTCGACACGCTGATCTTCGGCGTCTCCCGAGATGGTCTGCGTGCCCACGAGAACTTCAAGGCCAAGCAGAACTTCAATTTCGAGCTGATCTCCGACAAGGACGAAGCACTCTGCCAGCTGTTCGATGTCATCAAGCTCAAGAAGATGTATGGCAAGGAGCACCTGGGGGTCGAGCGCAGCACCTTTTTGATCGACAAGACCGGTAAGCTTGTCCAGGAATGGCGCGGCGTCAAGGTGCCGGGCCACGTAGAAAAGGTACTCGAAGCGGCCCAGGAACTTCACGCAAAAGAGTAATAGCGCAACTCGTAAATCCATTCATGAGCGTTACGAGCGAAGGTCAGACAAGGCAAAACTGGACGAAGAAACGGAGTTTACTTAAGTAAATGAGTATTTTGATCGGACTCGCGCACGAGACCAGTTTTAACGCCGTATGCCCAAGCGCAGTAGCTCATGCATGGATTTTAGTCTTCTAGATCAACCTGACGAATAGGCAACCCCCGCTGCCCCACACTGCGGGGCCAGGCTCTTGCCAGCGCCTTGAGTAGCGTCGCCAGCGGAATCGCAAAGAAGATACCCCAGAACCCCCAGATGCCCCCGAAGAACAGCACCGCCAGGATGATCGATACCGGATGCAGATTGACCGCCTCGGAGAACAGCACCGGCACCAGCACGTTGCCATCCAATGCCTGTAGCACGCCGTACGCGACGACCACATAGACGAACTCGTCGCTGATGCCGAAATGAAACCCCGCCACCGCCGCCACGGGAATCGTGGCAATCGCCGCGCCTATATAGGGCACCAGCACTGAGAGCCCTACCGTCAACCCGAGCAACGCCGTGTAAGGTAGCCCGAAGAACCAGAAGGTAACGTAGGCCGCACTGCCGACGATGAGAATCTCGATCACCTTGCCCCGCACGTAGTTGGCGATCTGATGATCCATCTCGTGCCAGACGTTGGTCATCAAGGCGCGTTTTTGCGGCAGGAGCGATAGAAAGAAGCGTGTCAGCGACTCTCGATCCTTGAGCAGAAAGAACACCAGGATCGGCACCAGCACCAGATAGATGATCAACCCCAGCAGATTACCGAGTGACGATAGCGACAGGGTCAGTGCTCGCTGACCGAGCTGTGTCACCTCGCGTCCGGCCGTGGCGATCCAGGCTTGGATTTGATCCGGCGTGATCACCGTAGGATAACGCGCCTGGAGCCCATCCAGCAGTTGTTGCACTCGGGCGAACATGCGTGGCGTTTCCTGCACCAGCTCGACCATCTGGTTCCAGACCAATGGCAATACGACCAGCGCCAACGCCAATAGAGCGCCGATGAAGATCACGAAAACCGTCAATACCGACAGTAGGCGCGGTAATCCTCTGCGCTCCAGCCAGGCGACGATCCCCTGCAACAAGAAGGCAATGATCAGTGCGGTAAAAAAAGGCGCCAGCATCTTGCCCATCCAGATCACGATGGCAAAACCAAGAATCAGCACCAATAGCAGAACGACCGCCTCCTCGTCCGAGAAGTAACGCTCGGCCCAGGTTTTCAGAACCTCCTTCATCTTCATGGGCTGGCAGCGCCCTTGCGAATCCAGTAGTGGTATTCGTCGCCGGCTTCCTCTCGGGACATCAATTCGACATCGCTTTGATCGGTGAAGGTCTCGAAGTCCTTCCAGGAGCCGGGATCCGTCGCTTTCACATGAAGTACCTCGCCGACATCGAGGCCCGCCAAGGCCTGCTTGGCCTTGAGCAGCGGCAGCGGGCAGTGCAGGCCACGCGCATCGAGCACATCATCGGGTTGCAGAGCCATGACATCTCCCCTGAGAATAGAAAATCGTTTCGATTTAAAGGCACTTTGTTTCTCGAATCAATGTCGAGAGACCATAGCCGCTACCGGCGTTACTTGCCCACGAGGATAGTCATGCTGCTTAGAATGACAATACCGGCACTGATCAGCGTCCTGACGCTCGCCTCGCTTGCGCCACCAATTCACGCCGACGACTATGGCCTGCCCTCCCTGGGAAGTGGCGGGAGCAGCGTCTCCATCGACGAAGAGCATCGTCTCGGCCGCGCCTGGCTGCGTCAGTTTCGCGCCCAGACCCAAGCCTGGCAGGACCCCATCACGCAACGTTATGTCGAGTCGGTGCTATCACGCCTTTTACCTTACAGTGATATCGGCAATACCCAGGTGATCGTGACCCTGGTCGATAGTCGGCTGCTCAACGCCTTCGCCGTGCCGGGAGGGATCGTCGGCGTCAACGCGGGGCTTTTCTCTTTCGCTCCTAGCGAAGACGCCTTCGCCTCGGTGCTGGCCCATGAACTGGGGCACTTGTCCCAGCGCCATTTCGCGCGCCGCATGGAGCGCATCGAGGAAACCCAGTTACCCACCATGGCGGCCATGCTGGCGGGCATGGTGATTGCCGCCGGCGGTGGCGGCAATGCCGGCCTTGCGGCCATGGCCGGCTCCCAGGCCGCCTTTATCCAGGACCAGCTCGCCTATTCCCGGCGTTTCGAGCAGGAAGCCGATCGGGTCGGCCTCGAGGCCATGGCGGATGCGGGTTTCGACCCCCAGGCCATGCCCGCCATGTTTCGTGCAATGCAACGCTTGACCAGCCTGCAGGGCGGCAACCCGCCGGAATTCCTGTTGACCCACCCGGTCACGGAATCACGCATCAGCGATACTCAGAGCCGCGCCGATCAACTTCGCTCGACAACCTCTTCCGGGGACCCGAGCTATGCCATGATTCGGGCCAGGGCCCTGCTGAAACTGAACCCGAATGACCCGACTCAGCCCATGACGCTACTGCGCCAGGACGATCCACCCAAGACGGCTATTCGTTACCTGGAGGCGCTCATCGCCGCGGAGCAGAACCGTACCGATACGGCCCTGGACAGCCTCGACCGCCTGGCCCGAGAACTGCCGGATCTCTCCTTGATCCCGGCCAGCGCCGCAGAAATCGCGCTGGATGCAGGACGACGCAGTGCAGCCCTTGAGCGTACCCAGCGTATTTTGAGACTGGCGCCAGGTTACTTTCCCGTCGAGCTGCTCCGGGCCGATATTCTGCTGCAGACCGACCCCACCCAAGCCTTCGATGTACTACGTGAACTCAGTCAGCAAGCCCCGGAAGACCCTCAGGTGTTCACCCTGCTCGCCGAGGCTGCCGGGCGCAGCGGCCACGAAACCTGGGGGCATCTGGCCCGGGCGGAGCAGCTCCAACTCACCGGGCGAATCGACCGTGCCATCCGCCAACTCGAGGTGGCCGAGGAAGTGGCCAAACGCGACAACGATTTCGGCATGGCCAGTCGTATTCAACAGCGGCGCAAGGTGTATCTGACATATCGCGAGGCCGCCCAGCAGCTTTAGAGCCTATTCACGATCTGCTGCGTGTCAGTCATACGTCGTTAAATCGTGAACGGGCTCTTGGAAAATATCGGCCTTGCTGCGATGCGTTTGATAGTCAACGCTTGAAGTCAAGCATCCGCTCCAGCGGCTTCAACGCCCGCTGACGCAACTCATCGTCGACGAATATCTCACCGCTATAATCACGCAGCGCTCCGGCCAGATTGTCGAGGGCATTCATCGCCATCCATGGACAGTGGGCGCAGCTCTTGCAGGTCGCGCCATTGCCGGCGGTGGGGGCCTCAAACAGGGTCTTTTCCGGCACCGCCTGCTGCATCTTGAAGAAGATGCCGCGGTCCGTGGCGACGATCATCTCCTGCTGGGGCAACTCCTTGGCTGCCTTGATCAGTTGCGAGGTGGAGCCCACCACGTCCGCGATCTCCACCACATTGGCCGGAGATTCCGGATGCACCAGCACCGCCGCCTCGGGATAGATCGACTTGAGATCGCCCACCCCCTTGGCCTTGAACTCCTCATGGACGATGCAGGCACCGTCCCATAGCAGCATGTCGGCACCGGTCTGCTTCTGGATGTAGCCGCCCAGGTGCTTGTCCGGGGCCCACAGTATCTTCTCGCCCTTTGCGTGAAGATGCTCGATCACATCAACGGCTATGGACGAGGTCACCACCCAATCGGCTCGCGCCTTCACCGCCGCCGAAGTGTTGGCATAGACCACCACAGTGCGATCCGGATGGGCATCGCAGAAGGCCGCGAACTCGTCCGCGGGACAACCGATATCCAGGGAACAGGTAGCCTCCAGGGTCGGCATCAGCACCCGCTTTTCGGGGGAGAGGATCTTGGCGGTCTCGCCCATGAAGCGCACCCCGGCGACCACCAGAGTCGAGGCTTCATGACGGGCGCCAAAACGCGCCATCTCCAACGAATCGGAGACGCAACCGCCGGTCTCTTCCGCCAGTTGCTGAATGGCATCGTCAGTATAGTAATGGGCGACGAGCACCGCGTTACGCGCTTTCAGCAAGCGCTTGATCTCGTCGATGCGCGCTTCATCCTCGGCAGGAATCCGCGTAGGACAGTAGGCGCGAGCCAGGTGCTCTTGCACCCTCGCGCGAGGCGTCATGATCGTCATCGTGTCTATCACTCTCGATCGGCAGGGAATCCCCCTGCATTTCAGAAGCGTCAGACCTGATCGATCTTTTCGATCGTCCGACGCGCCCAACTCACGAATTTCGACCAGTCTAGCGCGAAAACGCTCCCCGCGAATAGCAAAACGCCCTCGCATTCGAACATGCGAGGGCGTCGGCGCCTGGTGGGTCGTGTAGGATTCGAACCTACGACCAATTGGTTAAAAGCCAACTGCTCTACCACTGAGCTAACGACCCGTAATGAATCCTGCTATGTAAGCTGCGAGAAAGCTTGGGCGGCAATGATGGTGGGTCGTGTAGGATTCGAACCTACGACCAATTGGTTAAAAGCCAACTGCTCTACCACTGAGCTAACGACCCGCCGCCGGGCCGTCGAGATGGTGGGTCGTGTAGGATTCGAACCTACGACCAATTGGTTAAAAGCCAACTGCTCTACCACTGAGCTAACGACCCCCTCGACAGGGCGCACATATTACTGACAGCGCTCGGGGATGACAAGTGGGTTTTCGACGTCCATAGTCCGAGCCCCATGAAGCTCAGCCCTCATTCTTCCAAAATACTTTCCAATTCCCGGGTCGCTTTACGCATCAACGGTACCTGCTCCAATAGGCGTTCCATGGGTTGGCGCATGCTGGGCGCGTGAATCGCAAGGGATGCCAGCACATTGTTGGTGCCATCGTAGACCGGCACCGCCACCGCCACCATGCCTTCGATGAATTCTTCATCATCGGTGCTGATACGCTCACGCTCGATATGTTTGAGGCGCTCTTCGAGCTGCTCAATCGTCGTTGCCGTGTGCGGGGTATGGGGTTTCAGGTCAAGGCTTGCCATCAGGGTGCGGCGTTGATCATGGGGCATCAGAGCCAAAAACAGCTTGCCGCTGGCGGTGCAATGCAGGGGCAGTCGGGAACCCGGCGCCAGTTGCACCCGCACCGGCCAGTTGGTCTCGACCCGATCGAAGTAGATGACTTCGTGCTCACTGCGTACCGACAGGTTACAGGTTTCCCCCACCTGCTCCGAAAGTCGTTGCAGTACGGCTCTCAGCGCTGCACTGACGCTGGGACTGGCGAGGATGCCGAAAGCCAGCTGTTTCATTCGCTGTCCCGGCACAAGATGGCGTCCGTCCAGTTCGCGCTTGATCAGCCCTTCCTGCTCCAGCTGGTTTAACAGCCGGTGCGCCGTGGGCTTGGGAATATCCAGACGCTTGCCGATTTCCGCGGCGGTTACACCATCCTGGGCGCGCACCACCTCTTCCATGATGGCGATGGCTCTTAGCAGCGTGGAATTCGTCGGCAATGACATGCAATGCTCCCTGCGTTATTCGAGCCGCCAATGATACCGCGGCCCCTGGTTAAACCAAGAGCCGCGGCAATCGGAAGTGCAAAGCACGTTCAGCCGCTGAACTGCACCAGATACATCGACAGCGCCGGCCATAGCGCAATGGCCAACCAGCACAGCATCAGCACGACGAAGTACGGAATGATGTACTTGACCAGTCGTAGGTAAGGGATGCCGGTAATGCTGCTGGCCACGTACAAATTGAGACCGAATGGCGGCGTGATGAAGCCGATGGCCGCCCCCACCAGGAAGATGACCGAGAAATGGATCGGGTCCACCCCTACGTTCTGGGCAATCGGGGCCAGAATGGGCGCCAGGATGATGGTGATCGGCAAGCTTTCCAGCACCATCCCCGCCACCAGAATGATCACCATGCAGATGCCCAGCACGAGGTAATAATTACCCAGCCCGAGCAACAGGTCGTTGAGCAATTCTCCGACCCCAAGCACGGAGAGCAGCTGCTGCATGACCACGGAGATGGCGATCAGCGGCGCCAGCATACCGGCGATCTGCCCGGAGCGCAGCAAGATGGCCGGCAGGTTCCTGAATTTGATCTCCCGGGTGATCAGAAGCCCGGCAATCAAGGTGAAGCCCACCGTCACCGCTGCTGCCTCGGTCGGCGAGAAAAGCCCGGAGTAGATGCCGTAGAGCACCACGCCGATGGTCGCGAATCCCAGATAGGCCTTCCCCGCATGGCGCAGGCTATCGCCCACACGAAACGGGATCAGCGTGCCCCAACGATTGCGACGGGATACCCAGTTGCAGGCCAGCATCATCACCAGCACCATCAGCGCCCCGGGCACCATGCCGGCGATGAACAGCTCGCTGATCGACAGATTCATCATGAAGCCGTAGACGATGAAGATGATACTCGGCGGAATGATGATGCCCACGGTGCCGCCGGAGGCCGCCGTGGCGGCGGCGAAGCGTTCGTCATAGCCGTTCTTGACCATCTCCGGATGCATGATGGAACCGATGGTGGCCGTGGTCCCGGCATTGGAGCCCGAGATCGCCGCGAACATGCCGCAGGCGCCCAGGGTCGCCATGCCCATGCCGCCCCGCATCCAGCCCAGCACGGAGTAAGCGAAGTCCGACAATCGTTTGGCGATGCCCGCCGCGTTGATCAGGTCGCCAGTCAGAATGAAAAGCGGCAATGCCAGCAACCCGAAGAAGCGAAGCCCCTGAAACAGGGTCACGCCGATATTGGCCAGACTGAAGTCGATGATGATGCTGACACCGACCACCCATAGGCCGATCACCAGAAAGATCGGCACACCGATCAGAAAGAGCCCCACGATCAGAAACGTCACGAGGCCAATCAAGGTTCCATCCGCCATGATAGCCTCCGTTAATCCATGATCGCAGGTTGTAGTTGAAAGGACTCGCCGCGCTTGAAGCGCTGGATGTCCACGTACAGATTCTGTAATACCCGAAAGAGCAGCAGCACCCAGGCCAAGGGTGTGGCCAGATAGAACCACCACTGCATGACGTCGTTGGTGCCGCTGACGATGGCGAAATTGTCATAGGCCAGCGTCACCTGCTGGGTCGAGAAGTAGATGACCAGTATCCCGAAGCCGATCCACAGCAGCGCATCCAGAATCAGACAGCCGAACTGGGCCTTGTAGGGCATGCGCATGCGCAGCTCATTGAGGGACAGGTGGCTGCGATTCTTGACGTTCAGCGAGGCGCCGAACCAGGTCAGCCACAGGAACAGCAGAATCGGTATGCTGGTGCTCCAGGCGGCTTGCTGATTGAGCAGGAAGCGGCGGATCACCTCGATAAAGATGATCCCGGCCATGCCGGAGTAGGCGATCAGGATGACCGTCTTCTCGAGGTTATCATTGAGCCAGAGAAAGGGCTTGAGCCAGACCGGACGGGGCCGGCCTGGTGTGTTGTCGTTAGGGGTCATGAGAACCTCCGATCAGGCGCGCCACCAGCGATTGGGCTTGACATTGACCGCCGCCGTTTCCAGTGGAATCTCCCGGGCAATGCCGTGAATTTCCTTATAGATATCCACGCCACCGGCCCAGCCGTTGAGACGCTCACGCCACTGCTCCCAAGGCTCCGGGTTGAACTCCGGCGCGCACATCTCGGCAGCCTGCTGACGCACCTCGTCCGACAATGGCGCCACCCGTACGTTGTTCTTGGCGAAGACGGTGCCAGGTGCGGGATTTTCCGTAGCCCCTACCACCTCGATACGCCCGGCTTCGTTCATGCCCTGAGTGAATATCTGTGCCGTATAGGCAGACTCCATCACCTGATCCTGGAGATCGCCGCCCAGCTTGTCGAAGACCTGCAGGCTCATGGCGGTGTGCTCGGTACCGGCAAAAAAGCGCAGGTCCACCGCCTGGGAGACCACCGGCGCCATGCCCGCGTAGGCGACCGCCGCCATCCAGGTTTCTGCCCCATCCAGCAGGCCCTGGCGCAGCCCGTCCAACGTCTCTTCCCAGGCCACCGGCACCGGATTGAGGTTCATCTGTTGCATGGCGATGCGACCCAACTGGGTACCCGTCACCCGATTCTTGGTGCCGGCCAGATCCTCGAGGCTGGTGACCAGCGGCTTGTCCGCCCATTTCAGCCCCATCATCAGGCCGCG
Organism: Halomonas sp. GXIMD04776; assembly: GCF_049808615.1. NCBI lineage: Bacteria > Pseudomonadati > Pseudomonadota > Gammaproteobacteria > Oceanospirillales > Halomonadaceae > Halomonas > Halomonas sp. GXIMD04776. The sequence goes on from NZ_JBNCAN010000001.1 coordinate 190,382, forward strand.
CAGATCGCAATGGGTGAACAGAAACTGAATGTTGTGGCGCTCGCGCAGCGGCTCGCGAAAGAGTTTTTCGCTGCGATTGTCGTAGAAGAAATGGAACATCGACGCCGTGGAAGGAAACATGTAGGCGAAGTCGAGCACGTTGTAATAGGGCGCGCCCCCGGCGGAGTTCTGGGTCGAGGCGGAAAACATGTCGACGATGCCCTGCTGGGTCTTGCTCACGCAGTCGAGCTGGTTACAGACCTCATTGCTGCCCATGAATTCGACCCGGATCGCCCCGTTGGTACGGGCTTCAAGATCCCTGGCGAAGAATAGCTGGCCGGATTTCTGGATGTCCAGATTGCGCTCGTTGAAGCCTGAGGCGCCAAAACGCAACTTGAACTTGGGCTCGACCTGATTGCGCTTCTTGTCTTCCTCCTCTGCGGCCCGCGCCAGACCCGAGGCGGTCATGGTCGCGCCCAGACCGGAGGCGGCCAGCAGGGTCGATGTCAGGCCGAAGCGGCCAGAGATGCGGACGAAGTCGCGACGGGAGATGCCCGTCTCTTGTTGTTGGCTCATGGAGGGGCTCCTGGTGTCCTGGTTGTTGTGATTACCCGAGGGGCTTGATCAAAGCTAGGTCACTATCACCCAGGATGCAAATTATTTTGAAATATTTTGTCTCGTTATTGACCAATTAATAAGATAGATAGATAATATCGAGACAAAAAGTCTCGATATAAAGGCTACCTCATGATCAAGTCCGCCTCCCACTCAGCAGAACAGTCATCGCCCGATCACGGCGACGCCTACGATTACATTGTCATTGGCGCCGGTTCCGCCGGCTGCGTCCTGGCCAATCGCCTGAGTGAGAACCCGGATGTCACGGTGCTGCTGCTCGAAGCCGGCGGACGCGACTGGAATCCCTGGATTCATGTACCAGTAGGGTATTTCAAGACCATGCACAACCCGGCCACCGACTGGTGCTATATGACCGAGCCCGACGCCGGTATCAACAATCGTCAGCTGCAATGGCCAAGGGGTAAGGTGCTGGGTGGTTCGAGTTCCCTTAACGGCCTGCTTTATATCCGCGGACAAAAGGAGGACTACGACAGCTGGGCCGCAGAAGGAAATCCGGGATGGGACTACGCCTCGGTGCTGCCTTACTTCAAGAAGTCCGAATGCCAGTCCCGGGGCGCCGATGACTACCACGGCGTGGATGGCCCGCTCCACGTCTCGGATCTACGCCTACGCCGCGAGATCGCCGAGCGTTTCATCGAGGCTGCCAAGGCCATCGGCATCCCCGGCAACAGCGATGTCAATGGCCAGGATCAGGAAGGCGTCGGCTACTTCCAGCAGACCGCCTACAAAGGCTTTCGGTGCAGCACCGCCAAGGCTTTTTTACGTCCGGCGCGCAAACGCAAGAATTTGACGGTAATGACGCGTGCCCAGTGCAAGCAACTGCTGCTTGACGGCAAGCGCGTCTACGGCGTCAATTTTCAACAAAGTGGTAAGGCGCATACCGCCCATGCTCGGCGCGAGGTCATCTTGAGCAGCGGCGCCATCGGCTCGCCGCAGATTTTGCAGTCCTCCGGTATCGGCGATCCCGAACATCTGAAGTCGGTAAGTGTGGAATGTCGGCACGCCCTGCCCGGGGTAGGCGAGAATCTTCAGGATCACTTGCAGGTGCGCCTGGTATTCAAGACCCGCTGTAGCACCCTCAATGACGAAGTACGCCATCCCCTGAAGAAGCTCATGGTGGGGGCCCAGTACGTCTTGACTCGTACCGGTCCACTGACCCTGGCGGCCAGCCAGGTCTACATCTTCACCAAATCCCGGGAAGGGCTGGATCGCCCGGATATCCAGTTTCATATGCAGCCTCTTAGCGCCGACAAACCCGCGGAAGGTGTCCATCCTTTTTCCGCGTTCACTTCCTCTGTCTGTCAACTGCGTCCGCACAGTCGCGGACGCGTGCGCATCACTAGCTCGAATCCTCTCGACTACCCGGTCATTCACCCGAACTATCTGAGCGCCGAGGAAGATCAGCGCGTGGTGGTGGATGCCATCAAGGTGGCTCGCAGTATCGCCGAAGCCAAGCCTCTGGAGGAAGTGATTACCGATGAGTACGTACCGGGAACAAAGTTTCAGACCGATGAGGAACTGCTCGACGCCGCACGCCAGTACAGTCAGACCATCTACCATCCCGCCGGCACCTGCAAGATGGGCAGCGACAATGACGCCATGGCGGTGGTCGACGCCCGCCTACGGGTTCATGGCCTAAGCGGACTGCGGGTAGTCGACGCCTCCATCATGCCGACCATCGTTTCCGGTAACACCAACGCCCCGACCATCATGATCGCAGAGAAAGCCGCCGACATGATCAAGGAGGACAACCCGCATTGAAGTGTCATTGTCTTTCCAACAAGCGCCGCATCGCCGGCGTCGGCGTCTCGAGCTTGTGATGCCGACGACTCGCCGCGTAGCTGTCGTTGAAGGCATCGAAGTAGTCATCGAGCACCTCGGCGGCGGTTGCATCGCCACTCTGACGCAGCAGCTCGGCGGCGACCTCGGCAGTGCACAGGTGAGACGCTGAGGCGGGTTTGCGCAGGTGATAACGCGTCTGCCGATCGGTGTGCAGCGGCAGTACCGGCAGACGCTCCAGATAGGGGCTCTTGCGAAAGATACGCCGTGCCTGACGCCAGGTACCGTCGAGAATGATGAACACCGGAATGCGCCCTTCCCGCTTTGCACCGCTTACCGCATCGACGCTGATGACCCGCTCGGCATAGTCCGGCTGATCGTCGGGAAAGATGACGAAGGGTACAAAGCGCGAGTCATCGAGATGGTCAAGCAGCACAGTGTCCGGCGCGGTGCGATACCAGGTAAAGACCTCGGTGGTATCGAGAATATCCCCGATCAGTCGGCCGGTGTTGGTCGGCTTGTTATGTTCCAGAGGGTGGGTCAACAGCCAGAAACGCGCGTCGCTCCGGGTCCTTATCCGATAAGGGCACAGACAATTCAACGCCGGCAGGCGACACGTCTGGCAGCGGGTAACGAAGCTACCGCGGGCCTTGAAGGGTCGTCGGGGTGGCGGCGAAACACAGGGGTACGAGTCCGTGAGGGTCATGACGTACTCTGAAATCCAGTTTTCATCAAACGCTCAAGGCATCTCTAAGCGGCGCTGGCGGCACCAGTGTTCAACCAGTGGTGGCACGCCCCGACTGGCCGGTGCATCAATGGCCCGCACCCACTGCGGTGACAGCGCGGAGGCGTTAGGATCGACCAGAATGCACGGACAATCCGTGGGCGCCTCATGTAACAGCATGGCTGCCGGCATGACCGCCAACGAGGTGCCGACGACCAGGAGCAGATCGGCCTCGGCCACAATATCGCAGGCCTGGCCGTAGGCAGGCACCGCTTCACCGAACCACACCACATCAGGGCGAAGTTGAGAGCCCTTATCGCAAAGATCGCCGAGCTTGATGTCGCCACGCGTCAATGGATAAACGAGTCGCGGGTCGGCATTCGAACGCGCCTTGAGCACTTCGCCATGCAGATGCACGACGTCCTTGGAGCCGGCGCGCTCGTGCAGATCGTCTATGTTCTGCGTCACGATGCATACATTGAAGCCAGCGGCTTCGAGCTCCGCCAGGGCGCGGTGAGCGGGGTTGGGTTTGGCACGGCGTACCTGGTCGCGACGCTCATTGTAAAAGCGCAGTACCAACTCTGGGTCACGCTGCCATCCTTCCGGCGTAGCGACATCCTCGATGGCATGGTTCTCCCATAGGCCATCGCCGTCGCGAAAGGTTTTCAGACCGCTTTCCGCGCTGATTCCCGCGCCGGTGAGCACCACTAGACGCGCTTTGGAATTCATCGTCATGTTGTCTCGCATTCAACCATTAAATCAGTAAGTCAGTACCGCCTGGTCGTCCCCTGCAAAACGCTGCTTGTTGCGGTAGGGATAGACATCGATCACTTGGCCTGCCTTGATGGCATTTTGTAGGCCCTGCCAGTACTCCGCCTCGAAGAGCTCGGGATGCAGGTCAAGAAACAGGCGGCGTAACTTGATGTCGGCGAACAGGAACGGACCGAATTCTTCGGGGAAAATATCATTGGGGCCGACCGAGTACCACGGTTCGTCCATCATCTCCTGCTCGGGATAGCGCGCTTCGGGAATGCGTCTGAAGTTGCATTGGGTGAGATAGCAGATTTCATCGTAGTCATAGAACACTACTCGTCCATGGCGAGTGACCCCGAAGTTCTTGAGCAGCATATCGCCAGGAAAGATATTCGCTGCCGCCATCTGTTTGATGGCGTTGCCGTAATCCTTGAGTACCGCCCGGGTTTCCTGCTCCTCACTCTGTTCCAGATAGAGGTTGAGCGGCATCATCATGCGCTCTGTATAGCAGTGCTTGATGAGTACCTTGTCATCGCGTAGCTCCACGGTGGACGGCGCCACCTCGAGCAGCTCCGCCAGACACTCTGGATCGAAGTGATCCTTGCGGGCGATGAAGTTGGAAAACTCCTGGGTATCCGCCATGCGCCCCACGCGATCGTGGCGCTTGACCAGACGATACTTCTCCCGCACGTTCTCGTGACTCATCGCCTTGGAGGGATCGAAGCGATCCTTGATGATCTTGAACACTATTCGGTAGGACGGCAACACGAACACCGCCATGACCATGCCGCGTACTCCCGGGGCGATGATGAAACGATCCTGGCGCTTGGCCATGTGATGGTTCAACGCCCGGAAAAACTCCGTCTTGCCGTGCTTGAAGAAGCCAATGGCCGAGTAGAGCTCCCCCTCCGGCTTGTCTGGCATCAGTTGCTGCAGATAACCCACGAACTCGCCGGGCACCGCCACATCGACCTGAAAATAGGCGCGAGTAAAGGAGAAGATGATCGATATCTCGACTGGCTCGATGATCACCGTATCCAGCCGCACGCCCCTTTCATCGCCTTGGAACTCATCGTGCACGATGGGCAGGACCAGAGGCACCTGCAAGTCAGCGCCACTGAGCCGCCCCACCAGATAAGCGCCCTTGTTGCGATAAAACACGCTCTCGAGCAGTTCGATCTGCGCATCCGGGGCGTCGCGCAACGCCTCGGGCAAATGCGTATTCAGAAAGCCACTACCCAGGTCGGTGTCACGCTCGAGATCGTCGAAAAGGGTATCCAGGGGGGCCTCGTTGAGCGCCCAGTACAGCGCTCCTTTCCAGTCGCCCTCCACCGGCCGTCGGCGTGTCAGCTCGATATCCGAGCGACGGGCGGCGTGGCTTCGCGAGCTGTAAACGAACATCCAGTCATTGCGGATATGGCGATGATGAAAGATCGAACAGAACAGCGAATTGAAATAGGTCTCGGCCAGTTCATAATCCAGGCGCTGATCGATCAGCTCGGCGTAATGCTGCTTGGCTTCGCGCCAGTTTTCGCAGTGGGTGAGTTCCTCGTTTTCGAAGGAGCGCCTGAGTCGCGAAAGCGTTTGTTCGACCTTCACATCATAGAGGTTGATGCGTGCCGCAGACGCTTGCTGTGCGTCGCGCCAAGCCGCCTCAGCAAAACGGCGGCGAGCATCGCTGGTGATTTGCTTAAAGCGTGAGCGGTATTCATCGAAGCCATGCAGGATGGTGGCAGCGATGCGATAGGCAGGGGACACTTTCATGAGGAAGCTTTCCACGGCTCAAAGCATCAGCATGCCCAATGACGATGCGGATTGCGAGACGCAACAAGCCGCTATCGGTATAACTGACCGGCGTCATGTTTTACATACCTGGAATGCGTTATGCTGCCGCGCACTTTTTGAGGCAATGGATGTATTCTCATGGAAGCTCCCACTATCACTCATCCGGGGCGCGATCGGAACGCCGTGCAGGCCACGGCCTGGATACTGAGCCTTTTCGGCACCGCCGTGGGCACGGGCATCCTGTATGGCTTCTTCGGTTGATATTTCAATGAAGGACGAATCCTTGACGGTCCTTTTTCAGGACGAGTATCTGGTGGCGGTGTACAAGCCTTCGGGGCTACTGGTACACCGCACGGCGCTAGCCCGGGGCGAGACACGTTTCGCTCTGCAGATCCTGCGGGATCAACTCGGTCAACGTGTCTATCCGGTACATCGTCTGGATCGTCCTACCTCGGGGCTGTTGTTGTTTGCACTTTCCCCCGGGATGGCCAGTCAGTTGGCGGCGGAGTTCAGCGCTCAACGCGTGCAAAAACGCTATCTGGCGGTGGTGCGGGGCATCGGCCCCGGGCAGGAACGGATCGATTGGCCACTGCGCGAGGAAGACGGTCACCGGCCCAAGGCCGAGATGCCGGCGCAGCCTGCCTGCACCGAGGTACGCCGACTGGATAGCGTCGAACTACCGATTCCCATCGATCGCTATCCCCAGGCCCGCTATTCACTGATGGAGGCCCGTCCATTGACGGGGCGACGCCATCAGATTCGGCGTCATCTATCCCGGCGCGGCTATCCGATCATCGGTGACGCCAAGCACGGCAAGGGCGTGCACAATCGCTTCTTTCGCGAGCGGCTCGATCACCCTCACCTACTGCTGGCGGCGGTGGGCCTGAGTATTTGGCATCCCGAACATCAGGCGGTGCTACATCTGAGTTCTGCGCTCGATATCGGCATGGGCCGACTGTTCGATCGCTTTGGCTGGTCGGGGCATTTGCCAGAAAATATCGTCCATTGGCAAGAGGCCCGATCCGGCCCATCATCGTCGTCATCACCTACCGCACATTCTTGACAGACTTACAGGCGACAGACGCAGAGAGCCCTCATGAACACCTTTGAACCCGCCCCCATCGCCGACGATTATAGGGTTCGTTTCGGCGGTATTCGCCGCCTTTACGGCGCTCGGGCCGCAGAACGCTTTCGTCGAGCCCATGTCGTCGTGGCGGGTGTCGGAGGCGTCGGCAGCTGGGCGGTGGAAGCCCTGGCCCGCGCCGGTATCGGCAAACTGACGCTCATCGATCTCGACGATGTCTGTGTTTCCAATATCAACCGCCAGTTGCATGCCCTGGAGGGCACCATCGGCCGGCCCAAGGTCGAGGTACTGGCGGAGCGTTGCCGGGCCATCAATCCCGATATCGAAGTAGTCGCCGACAGTGCTTTCGTCACGCCGAACAACCTCGCCGAGCGCATCCCCGAGAATGCGGACCATGTCATCGATGCCATCGATAGTGTGATTGCCAAGGCGGCATTGATCGCCTGGTGCACGCGCCGCAAGATCCGGCTCACCGTCACCGGCGCCGCCGGCGGTCAGACCGATCCTACTCGCATCCGCGTCGCCGATCTGACCCGCACGGAGCACGACCCGCTATTGGCCAAGGTGCGCTCCCGGTTGCGTCGAGATTTTGGCTTCTCGCGCAACCCGAAAAGACGCTTCGGTGTGGAATGCGTCTATTCTGATGAACAACTGGTCTATCCGGGCAGCGACGGCGAGGTCTGCCTGCAGAAACCCGGTTCTGGCGAAGCCACCCGGCTCGATTGCGCCAGCGGCTTCGGCGCGGCAACCTTCGTCACCGGCAGCTTCGGCTTCGTTGCCGCTTCTCGTGCGATGGCACGCCTGGCCGCTTTTCAGGAGTCTTCCGATGATCCATGAACATCCCCGTCCGGTGCCGGGCATCTATCGTCATTACAAAGGGCAGAGCTACGAAGTCATCGGGCTTGCCCATCATAGCGAAACCGAAGAGCCCCTGGTGGTCTATCGTGCGCTGTATGGCGATTACGGCCTGTGGGTGCGCCCGCTTGCCATGTTCGGCGAGACCGTTGAGGTCCAGGGCGAACCCCTGCCACGCTTCGAGCTGGAAGTGGCCTTTAAGTAGCCCCTCAGCCGTGACGACGAGCATGAGCTGGCATGCTCGTGAAAAAACGACGATGCTGAAGGCTGACTATCGCAGCTCTCAAGGATGATTTATGCCTGCGCTTTCCTTCACCCGATTGGTTCGCGACCTGATCGCGATCCTGGTACTGCTTCTCAGCGCCTCGGTTCAGGCCGGCACCATCACCAGTGCCACCCTGGATGCTCAAGGCTATCCGGGCTCCCGGGAGCGCAATTATCAAGTCTACGTGCCCGATAATCTTACCCGGCCCGCTCCCCTGGTCATGGCACTGCATGGCTGCCAGCAAACCCAAGCCGATGTACTTGATGACTGGGGCCTCAAAGCAGCGGCGGACCGCTACGGATTCATTCTGGTCGCACCGTTCATCACTAGTTACGACGGGCTACGCAATACCAATTGCTGGGGCTTCTGGCTGGATCAGCATCAACAGGAGGGCATGGGAGAACCCGAGGATCTGCATCAGATCGCCCTGGCCGTGGAACGCGACTTTGCCATTGATCCCGAGCGACGCTATATCACCGGGCTCTCTTCCGGTGGCGCCATGACGGTGGTGGCCGCCATCACCCACAACGAATACTGGGCCGCTGCAGCCAGCGCTGCGGGATTGCCCTATGGCGAGGATGCCGCCTCGGTGTCGCTATCCGGACAGTGCCCCGGATTTGCTACCTTTCATCCGGTAAGTCAAGTGGTCGGCGATATGCGTGGTGAGCTCGACGACGACTATGCCATTCCGCTACTGGTATTGCAGAACAACGACGACTGCACGGTGATTCAACCTGCTGGGCGCAATCTGAGGGATGCGCAGCTTGCAGTGTTCGGCGATGAAAGCCACGACACTCCCAACGAGGCACTCGCATCACAGAAGGCCTGCCAACCGTTCCATGAACAGGATTATGCCTGTCGCCAGTCCCGCTATACCGTGAACAGCGAGCCGACCAGTCGGTCGCTGGTGGAAACAGTCTTCTATGACGGCCCCCTGGCCACGCCTAGCCCCGCGGACACTGATAAGGGCCATTACTGGATCGGCGGCGAAAGCGGCAATCAAGGCCGGTGGGCAATACGCCAGGGGCCCAGCTATCCCGACATCATCTGGGACTTTTTTGAACGTCACCCACGCAATGCTTCATCGCCCCCAGGCGCCCCAAGGATCGTACTCAACGGTGCAAACCCACTGTTGGTACCGTTGAACGCCTCCTACGACGACCCGGGCGCGAGCGCCGAGGACACCGAGGATGGCGAAGTGCCCGTCACTACCGATTGCAGCCAGATAGATACCTCTCGGCTCGGCGACTACGCCTGTGCCTACTCTGCCACCGACAGCGATGGCAACACCACGACCGCTCAGCGCACCGTGCGTGTGTTCGACCCTCAGACACCGAGCGAAACCTGTGCCAGTGTCACCGCCTCACCGCGTGGGCATATCAATGCCGGCCGCGCCGTCGCCGGGGGGTTCTTCGGCCTTCGGGCGTTTGCGAAAGCCGATCGCCGGGACATTGGCTTCGCCTACGATACCTGGTCAAGCGTGACACTCCATGAGGGAGAGCCGGGGCAGTGGTACTTATTACGGCCAGACGCATGTCGCGAGGCTCGAGGTGCCACTGGGGGGAACGGCTGATATACTGCGGCGCTTCTTTCAATGGCCACGCCGACAACCCCGGCCAGCGTTTCGAAAGCGGCAAGCGGAGGACGAATGAGCATACGGGTAGGTGTCATCATGGGATCGAAATCGGACTGGGCGACCATGCGCCATACCGCCGAGACCCTGGAACAACTGGGAATCGAACATGAGGTCAAGGTTGTGTCCGCTCATCGTACCCCGGATCTTCTATTCGATTATGCCGCCGGCGCCATCGATCGCGGCCTCGAAGTCATCATCGCCGGCGCCGGTGGTGCGGCCCATCTACCTGGCATGGCTGCGGCCAAGACCAGCCTGCCGGTGCTGGGTGTCCCGGTACAGTCGAGCATGCTCAGCGGTGTCGATTCCTTGCTGTCGATCGTGCAAATGCCCGCCGGCATCCCTACCGGCACCCTGGCCATTGGCCGTGCCGGCGCCATCAACGCCGCCCTGCTTGCCGCCGCCATGCTCGGCAACAAGTATCCCGAGGTGCGAGGAGCACTCGAGCATTATCGCGCCGAACAGACTCGCCAGGTGCTGGATCAGCCCGACCCCAGCCAACAGGATTCACCGGAGGCCTGAATGATGCATATCGGTATCGTCGGTGGCGGCCAGTTGGGCCGCATGATGGCCGAAGCGGGAGCGGGCTTCGATGCCCGCTTCACTTTTCTAGATCCCTCGGACTCGCCCTGCGCGGCCCTTCACGGCCGTCATATCCAGGCGGATTGGAACGACAATGCCGCTCACGAACGGCTCGTCGTCGATAGCGATGTGGTGACCTTCGAATTCGAGAATATCGCCGCCGAGGTCGTGACCCGACTGGCCGAGGATCGTCCCGCCTTTCCTCCCGCCAAGGCCCTGGCAACCGCCCAGGATCGCTGGGCCGAGAAGTCACTGTTTCGCTCATTGGACATTCCGCTGCCGCCGGTGGCCAAGATCGACAACCAGACCGATCTTGATGCGGCAGTCGCCGAGATCGGCCTGCCCGCAGTGATCAAGACGCGAACTCTGGGCTACGATGGCAAGGGCCAGAAGTTACTGCGCGAACCCGATGATGTGACCGATGCCTTTGCCGAATTGGGCGCAGTCCCCTTGGTACTCGAGGGCTTCGTCGATTTCGACCACGAGGTTTCAGTGATCGCGGTGCGGGGTAACGATGGGGAAACCCGGGTATGGCCACTGGTACGCAATGAACATCGCCAGGGCATGTTGCACTGCTCCATCCCGGAGCCGGGTCACGCGCTGCAGCCCCTAGCCGAGGATTACGCCAACCGGGTGCTCGCGGAACTCGATTATGTCGGGGTCATGGCCTTTGAATTCTTTGTTCAGGATAGTGAGACTCTGCTCGCCAACGAGATCGCCCCTCGTGTCCATAATTCCGGCCACTGGACCATCGAGGGTGCCGTAACCAGCCAATTCGAGAATCATTTACGGGCCATCACCGGCCTACCCCTGGGCTGTGTCGAGCGTCTTGCCCCTTGCGCCATGCTCAATGTGATCGGCGCCCTCCCCGAGCGTGACGCAGTACTCAAGGTACCCGGTACACGCTGGCACGACTACGGCAAGGCGCCGCGCCCCGGTCGCAAGATCGGTCATATCACCGTGCTGGCAGCGAACGAAGCACAGCTCGGCGAACGCATCGCCACCGTGGAGAGGCTGCTGGTCAACGATCTGGGCTGATCTTGTTGTTTCTCAATGAAAGAAGGCGCCTCCTTTCAGGGGGCGCCTTCTTCGTTACCAATCGTGTCAGCGAATTATCCACGATGTCAGGTTATGAGGCTTCGTGCATCTGCTTCTGCAGATAATTCTCGATACCCACCTTGTCGATCAGTCCTAGTTCGGTCTCGAGCATGTCGATGTGCTCTTCCTCGTCATCGAGGATATGCCGGAACAAATCGCGACTGACATAATCGCGCACCTGCTCGCAATGGGTAATGGCTTCGATCAGGTCCTTGCGGCCCTTGTGCTCAGCGGCCAGATCGCTCTCGAGCATTTCACGGGTGTGCTCGCCGATATGCAGTTTGCCAAGATCCTGCAGATTGGGCAGCCCTTCGAGAAAGAGAATGCGCTCGATCAGCTTGTCGGCGTGATTCATCTCCTCGATAGACTCATCGTATTCCCACTTCGCCAGTGCCTTGAGACCCCAGTCCTTGTACATCTTGGCGTGCAGAAAATACTGATTGATCGCTACCAGCTCGTTACCGAGCACGGTATTGAGATGTTCGATGACCTTGGCGTCGCCTTTCATGGGAATCTCCTGACAATTTCTATTGGCGCAGGAAGCGTGCCCACGCTCTTTTTACGCGCAAAGTATCGCTTAAAGTCGAGGAAAAGTCCAACGATGCCAAATAGTTATAGAGACAACATCGCATTCGACAGGTGTTGTCGAATGCCAATGAAAGTGAACATCATTACAGGCTAGACAGCATAGGCCAGTTCGGGGTCGCCAAACATTTCCCGGGCCAGGGCATCCTGGGTGACTGATTTGCCCATACAGGCGCATTTGCCACACTGAGTAGCGCAACCGGTCTGCTCACGCACCTCGCGCCAGCTCCTTGCACCTTCGGCGACCACCTGTTGAATGGTATGGTCGGAAACACGCTTGCATAGACATACATACATGGGATTGCCTCACTATCGCCCTGATAGTGAATGTAAATGATTCGCATAGGGGATTGCAAGTAAAAGTCATCTTATTTTTTCCGCCCAACGCCCTGTCCGCAAGTCTCTGTAAACCGGTCAACAGCGCCTGATCAGACACAAGGCTTTAGGCAACTAATACTCCGAGCAAACGAATAGGCAATTATTACCATCCGAGTATTAGTGATTTAACCGCCTTGAATATTACATTTAATTTCACAAAAACACTCTATTGTTACTTTTATGTAAAAAAGCAACCATGCTCGCTATTCAACGACCCCAGACAAGCTTGGCCTCGCCTGGTCTATGGCAATCTTTTACAAAGGGAAAGGCAATGAACTATCTAGACTTCGATGCGCTCACGAAGCTGGATGCCAAGAAGTTTCAGACTCAGACGCCTTACCCCTGGATCAATCCGCATGGTCTGCTTACGGAAGAAGGCTTCCACGCACTGCAGTCATCGATGCCCGGGGTGGAGCGTTTCGAGAAAAACCTTGGTGAAATGCGCCATCTCGATCAGAGGCCCCACGATCGTCTATTCCTGGAATATACGCCGGACATGGCCCTGTCGCCGCACTGGCATGCCTTCATGGCTGAATTGCAAGGCCTACGTTATCGTCGCTTCATGGCTCGCATACTAGGTACCAATGTATTTCACATGCATTTCCATTGGCACTACACACCGGCAAGCTGCCCGGTGTCACCGCATTGCGGCGATCAGCGCAAAATCGGCTCACACATCTTTTATTTCAATGATGGGGATGACTGGCAACCGGAATGGGGCGGGCAGAACGTCATGCTGAACGATCGCGGACGTTTCGTCACCAATAGCGCACCGGCGTTCGAAGACTTCGATGAGGCCATCGAATCCCGGGCCATGGGCAATTACAGTCTCATCTTTTCGCGCCGCGGAAATTCCTGGCATGGCGTACGGGAAGTCACCTGTCCTCCAGGCCATTATCGCAAGGTCTTCGTTGTGGTCATTCGCGAAGCCAGCCGTTTAAACCGCTTTACCGCCAGGTGTCAGGACGCTCTGCGTCCCGAGCGCTTGGGAAGCACGACCACCCGTGAATTAGAGGCAATGTCCGACCAGCTGCGCTGCTCACTGTCGAACAAGATCCACCAGTAACCCAACCCACCCAGGGCCAACGAAAAGAAAGCGGCAACGAAACGCACCAGACATTGCGGCAGGGTCAACGTATTGCCTTCGACGCTTTGAACTCGCAGACGCCAAGCCTGCATGCCCAGTGTCATGCCGGCGCGCATCCAGAAGAAGGCAAAGAATACGAAGGTCACGATCAGCAAAACGCTATGAAAAAAGGGGCTCTCGATGGCCTCCCCCTCGTTCAGCGCCACGCCCACGAACCCCACCAGCATCCATATCGCCATCAGCACCAGCGAGTCATAGATCATGGCCGCCAAACGACGCAGCAATCCCGCCGGCCACACATCATCCAGATTGGCAAAACACCGCATCTCTTTTCCCTCAACAGTAAACCGTAGTCAAGCCCACGGAGGTCTGTTCACGATTTAGCGAGTTAGAGTCAGACAAGGCAAATTCGGACGAAAACGGACTGGGCTCGCACTCGAGTTCGAATTTAACGAAGTATGACCGACACGCAGCAAATCGTGACTGGCCTCCTAGCCGCTGCGCCGCAGCAAATAAAGCCCCACCCCGATACAGGCCAGTGTTGGCGTCAGTACCGCCCAGACGGGCGAAAAACCAAAGACCATAGACGCGGGCGCCAGCAGATCCTGCAAATACTTGAACGACAAACCGACGATGACGCCGTAGAACACCCGGGTACCGGCAGCCACGGTCCGCAAGGGGCCGAATACAAAAGAGGCCGCCACTAATACCAGTGACGCCATGGTGACCGGCATCAGCATCTTCTGCCAGAAGTACAGCAAGGGCTGAGTGGCGGTCAGTCCTTGATTGCCAAGATAGTTCGCGTAAGCCCACAGCTCGCTGGGCGCCTGGCTTTCCACATCCCGCAGCAGACGGTTAAGCTGCTCAGGAGTAAGGCTAGTGTTCCAGGTCAAGCGGGCGTGTTGCTCGGTTTCGGTACGCTCCTCGAGAAAGCGTGTTACCTCGGCGCCCATCAATACCCAGTGGTCCTCTTCCCAGACCGCCCGCTCCGCGTGAGTGGCCTGCTCGAGACGATAGTCATCGAAACGATAACGGGTCAGATCGATGACCGTATCGTCGGCTCGAATCGCACCAAATCGATAGAAAGAGTCCCCCTCGCGTTGCCAGCCACCACGTTGAGTCAGCACGGCACCCGCACCACTCAGCTGTTCCAGACGCCAGGCCTGGGCAAACTGCTCGCTGCGGGGACTGACGAATTCGGCGATCAGCAACACGGCAACGATTATCAGAAGAATGGGCTTCATCGCACTCCATAGAATACGCATCAAGGAGCGCCCGGAGGCACGCATTACCGTCAGTTCATTGCTGGAGGCCATGCTTCCCAGGCCGATCAAGGCTCCGATCAGCACCGCCACCGGGGCATACTGGTAAAAGCGCCAGGGCATGCGCAGCCCCAGATACAGCAGAACATCGAAGGCGCCGTAGCCACCCTCCACATCCTTCAGATCGTTGATGAAGGCGATGATCAGATCAAGCCCCAGCAGCACCAGCTGGACCACGAGAATGGCCGCCAGTACATTGCGAGCGATATAGCGGTCGAGACGGTCGGCAATCATCAGCGCATTCCCCCCAGTTGCGACCGGCGAGCCAGCCACCAGCCCAGCACCAGATACCCCAGATGAATGGGCCACATACCGATAGTGGCGGACAGCGCCCCCCGTCCGATCGCGTCCAGCGCGGCCAACAGCAGACTCAGATAGCTGATGTGCAGAAAGATCGCCGGCAACAGCTTGGCAAAGCGACCTTGTCGTGGGTTGACCTTGGACAAGGGCAAGGCCAGTAAGGTCAGGATCGGCACCATCAACGGCAGGCTGATGCGCCATTGCAATTGTGCCTGAGCTTCCGGGTCATCAGACGCAATGAGCTCGGCGGTAGTGGCGTACTCAGCGTCGTCGAGCTCACTCATCTCGGTGGCCCGGGAGAGACGCACCGCGTAGGTATCGAACTCCAGACGTTCCGCTTGGGCGAGCCCGGGCTCGACGCTATAGCGTTCTCCCTCGGCGAGCACCAGGAAACGACTCCCCGTTTCCTTGTCGACGGTCTGGTAGCCACTTCTGGCGCGAGTCACCACGGTTTGCGGGGTGTCGTCCTCGCGACGTTGCCGTTCGCTGATGAAGACTTCCTGCATGCGGGTCTGCTTGTCATTCAACCCTTCGATGTAGGCAGTGCGTCCATCCCCGAATTCCTGAAAGCGCCCCGGCGCCAGTGATGAGAAATCCAGGCGGCTTTGCTGCTCTTCGAGCAATATTTCATTATGGCGAGCACCGCTGGATGTCAGCCATAGACTGCAGGATGCCACCAGAACGGTCACCAGTAGCGTCGGCAACATGGTGACTTGCAACAAGCGATTGGGGCTGATGCCACAGGCCACCAATACGGTGATTTCGCTGTTGAGATAGAGCTGCCCATAGGCCAGCAGAATGCCCAGAAAGAACGCCAGCGGAAGAATCAACTCGAGAAACCCGGGCAGATGATAGAGCATCAGGGTACCGAGAATACTTGCCGGAATATCGCCTTCAGCGGCATTGGTGAAGTAGCGAATGAAGCGGCTGCCCATGATGACGAGCAGCAGCACACCGGCCACGGCACTCATGGTGATCAGAATTTCGCGGGTCAAGTAACGAAAGATGATCAAGACTGTCTCCCGGGATAGCGTCCTGGCGCGTGGTAACGTCCATGCAATGGCGCAGTGCTTTGCGTACACTGAGGAGAGTACGGATACGGAGCAGCAAGGAGCAATGCCTTCCCGATACCGTGCCGGCATTATCCAGAATCCTCGGACACTTGTCTCGTTACCGATCAAGTGGCCAGACTAGAAACCCTTTGTTCAGCGGAGACACCATGGAATTCCCTGTCATCACCGTCAAACCGGCCAAGGTCGAGACCGCCTGCCTCGTCGTTCCGGTATTCAAGGATGGCGAGCTGTTGCCGACGGCAGCCAAGATCGATGACGCCAGTGAGCGGCTGATCGGGCAATTGATCGAGCGCGGTGACTTCGATGCCACCCTCGCCAATGTTCAGGTGGTTCCCTTTGCACCAGGGCTGCCCGCGGAGCGCTTGTTACTCGTGGGACTTGGCGAGCGCGCCAAGTGTAACGAGGGCAGCTTTCGCAAGGTGCTCGATGCCACTTTCAAGGCACTTGTACGCCTGCCGATTGACGAAGCCGTGGTCGCTCTGAGCGACGTGCCGGTGCCCGAGCGCGCCAATGACTGGAAGGCCCGCATGATTGCCGAGGCCACCTGGCGTGCCCTGTATCGTTTCGATGACTTCAAATCCGAGCCGGCCCCGGCGTCACGCCTCGAGCGGGTCGGCTTACTGCTCGATGAAAGCGGCGATGCGGCGAGCAGCGAGCGTGGCCTGCGTATCGGTGACGCCTTGGGTGAAGGCATCAATTTCACCCGCACCCTGGGTAATCTGCCAGGCAATGTATGCACACCGCGTTACCTGGCAGAGCAAGCCGAGCAGCTAGGCCAGGCGTCCGCCGGTACCTTGAGTGTGGAAATTCTCGACGAAGAGGCGCTCGAGGCGCTGGGAGCGCGCACGCTGCTCTCCGTCGGTCGAGGGAGTAAAGAACCCTCGCGTTTGATCGTGATGCGCTATCAAGGTGCTGACAACGACCAGGAAGCACCGCACGTATTGGTCGGCAAGGGCATCACCTTCGACAGTGGCGGCATCTCGCTCAAACCCGGCGCGGACATGGACGAGATGAAGTACGACATGTGCGGCGCCGCAAGCGTCTTAGGCACTTTCAAGGCATTGGCTGCCATCAAGCCCAAGCTCAATGTCGTAGGCATCATCGCCGCCGCGGAAAACATGCCGGACGGGCGCGCCACCAAGCCCGGCGACATCATCAAGACCCTCAAGGGTCTGACCGTCGAAGTGCTCAATACCGATGCGGAAGGACGGCTGGTGCTGTGCGATGCCCTGACCTACGCCGAGCGCTTCGAGCCGGCCAGCGTGGTGGACATTGCCACCTTGACCGGCGCCATGGTCATGGCCCTCGGCAATCATGCCACTGGCCTCTTCTCCAACGACGACGATCTGGCATTGGACCTACTCGACGCCGGCGAAACTGCCTGGGATAGGGCCTGGCACATGCCGCTTTGGGACGAGTATCAGAGCCAGTTGGATTCCAACTTCGCCGACCTGGCCAATATCGGCGGACGCCCCGCAGGTGCGGTCACCGCAGCGTGTTATCTATCTCGCTTCGCTGATAAGTACCCTTGGGCGCATCTGGATATCGCCGGCACCGCCTGGATTTCCGGCAAGGAAAAAGGCGCCACGGGCCGCCCGGTGGGACTGCTGACCCAGTATCTGCTGGATCGCGAGCAGGACGCCAAGATCGAAACCGACACGTAATGACCCTTGGGCATCCGCCCCGCGCGGGGGATGCCTGGTTCAACTGGCCGCCAGTTTCTGGAAGCCGGGCTTTGTCTGAGAATTCGGCGAGCGAAGATCAGGCAAGGCAAAAATTATCGAGAGGACGGAGTTTACGGGGTGTAAATGAGTACCTTGAGATAATTTTTAACGCAGCATGATCGAGCGCAGCCAATACTCAGGCATAGCCCCATGACCCAGATCGATTTCTACATCCTCCCTGACACCACCCGCGAGGCGCGGTTCGATTTCGCCTGCAGGCTGATCGAGACCATCTACCGCAAGGGCTATCGACTGCATGTGCACGTGACGGATGAGCAGGAGGCGCAATTCATTGATGAACGGTTATGGACCTTTCGGCCTGACAGCTATGTGCCACACGCCATCCTGGGGAGCGATCTCGACAAGACTCCCGTGACCATCGACTGGCGCGAGGCTCCGGAGCCTGGCATCGAGGCAATGCTGAACCTGAATCCGGGCATTCCCGAGTGGTTCTCGCGCTTCGAGCGAGTCGCCGAGATCATCAATCAACATCAGGACGTGTTGAGCGCCAAACGTGACTGCTGGCAGACCTACAAGCGTCGCGGCTATCCGGTCAAGGCGCATCATCTGAGCTAGTCGCGCCGGCCTGCTGCAACGCCGACCACACCCTCTCTATCCGCGGTGGCGGTTGCCATTGGGCATGGAATCCCTCTGGCAAGGGCAATGGCCCAATCCAGTAGCCATACACTGATTGCGTCTTCAGCACACGCTGACAGCGGCGCAACAGTTCCGTGGCCTTATCAATGCCCACGCTCGCATCGCAGACCAGTAACTGTGGCGGCTGCTCATTGATCAAGCGCAGCGCTCGGGAGTAGCGACCCGTGCTTACTAAGGAGAGGCCATCGAGCTTCTCGGCCAATACCTCCATGCGAATACGGGTCTTTTCATCCCCGCTGATCAACAGCAAGGTCAGTGGACGCGCCAGTCGTGCCTGAACGGGCAGGGCCTGAACCACAGCGGCTTGGTGCGCCTGCACGTCTACCCGAGGCAGCCAGACCTGAAAACGGCTGCCTTGACCTGGATGACTGAATACCTCGATATGACCCTGCATGCGGCGCACAAGCTCAAGGCATAGCGCCAGTCCCAGTCCGGTTCCCTTGATGTCACTATGCTCCATTCCCAGACGGGCGAAGGGCAGAAACAGATCGTCCCGGACATCCTCGGCAATGCCCTGCCCGTTATCCGCCACCTCCAGACACACACTATCCGCCTCGGTCCAGGTCGATAGCCTGACCCAGCCACCGGGACGATTGTACTTGATGGCATTGTCGATCAGGTTTTGAAGTATCTGGTCGAGCCGCTGGCGATCAGCCAATACCCAGCTACTCTGAATCGCCGTCGCGAGTTCGAGCTGAATCCCGCCTTGGGAGGCGCGGATTCTCGAATGACTCACATTACGCTGCAAACACCGCAGCGCCGATTGTGCTTCGCACTCGAGGGCCATTTCGCCGGACTCGAGATTGGCCAGTTGCAGCACATCCTTGAGCAACTCATCAAGCCGTTCCGCCGCCCGCACCACTTCATCGAGATAATGCTGGGTCTGGGAGTCGAACCGGGACGCATCCTTGTCCTGTAGCAGATCGGTGAAGCCAATGATGATACCCAAGGGGGTGCGCAGTTCATGGCTGACCCGGGAAAACAGCCGCGATTGCGCGCGCTGTGCCCACCTGGCCTCGTCCCGTGCACGCTCCAGCTCACTCGTCGTATGCTTGCGTTGATGGATATCCAACACGACGCCGGTGGCATAAAGCGCCTCGCCGCTTTCGTTGCGACGGAGCACACTGCCCCGGGTCAGTACCCATAGCCAACGCCCGTCCGCCACTCGCAGACGCATCTCCACCTCACCTACCGTCATCTTTCTGGCCATTACGCGGCGACGCTGAGATTCGAAGCGAGGCAAGTCCTCGGGATGAATACAGGCCTGAAAGCTCGCCAAGGGAAGTGCCACCAACGGCACCAGCCCAAGCAGTTGGAACATGCTGTCGTGCATCATCAAACGGTCATTGAGGATATCGTACTCCCACACGCTTCCCCCACTGGCGTCCAATGCCAAGCGTAGACGCTCCTTCTCCGCAGCCAATGTGCCGAGGGCTCTTTCGCGCTCACGACTGGCGTCGACCAACGCATCGCCTATGTCATCGAACTCGCGCAATTGAAATTGAGGCTTGTTCATACTGCGCTGGGTGCCGAACGCCGCGGCCATGGACTGTAATTGCTGCAAAGGATCGACCAGCATGCGGTTCAAAGTGACCGTGCGCCGACGAATGATCACCAGGGTCACGAGATAAAACAGCAGCAGCCCCGCCAGCATCCAGATACCCAACTCGCGGAAGGAACGCCCCAGGGAGTCGCCGGTCACGAAGGCAGAGTTTTCATCGATGATCGCCAGCAGCGTCCAATCCACACCTTCGAGCTCACGCCAGGCCAATAGACGAGCCTCTCCCGCCATCGCTATGTGTCGGCTTCCCGAGGCTTCGGCAAGGATGTCACCGATGATCGATGCATCGCTCAGTCGCAACAGATTGACGGGGTGTGAGCTAATGCTGGTTCCCGGCTCGACGCCGTTCGCCGACTCGGCCTCCTGAAACAGTTGCACAAAGTCGTGCTGATCTGCCGGGGGCAATGCGAGCACCTGACCATCGCGTCCGATCAGCACGGCATACCCTGACCAAGGCAGCTCCATGGACAACAGCCTGTCCGTCAGTTCCTTGAGAGTGATGTCCACACCGGCAACCCCTTCGAGAAAATCGCCGCGATAGATCGGTGCCACAAGAGAAATCATCCAGCCACTCCCGGCCGGATCGATATACGCCTCGGTCCACACCGGTTGGCGTTCAGGATTGTTGCGCGCATCCGCCAGAAAGTAGAAATTGAACGAGGGAATATCCATGTGGCTGTCGTAGGTGGCTCGGGCATCGAACCAGGGCCACAGCCGGTTATAACTATCGAAGGTATTGATATACACCTGACGCAGACGTGGATCACCTTCGACCAATTGCTGCATGAGAGGATCAAGCGCTGCCAACTGGGCGACCTTGCGATAATCGCGCAGCGCCTCCGGGGTCAATGCGGAATAATAAGAAGCCGCTCGGCCATCATCCATCGGCGTGTAGTAAACGCCATTTGCCTCGTGCCGATGCCGACGAGTTTCCTCCACGAGTCGCTGTGAATCTACCGGCTGATTCAGTGCGCGGCGTGCCGCATCGGCCAGTAATGCCCCCTGCCGCTCCCAGCTTTTCAAATCCGCTTGCATCAAGCGCGATTCACGCTCCAATACCTGGCTCAACAGGGTGCTGGACTCTTTCTCCAGCAAGTCGACCTGGTGGGCGTACATCAGCTTGTAGGTCACCAGATACATGACGATCACCCCTGCAGCCACCAACAGCAGAGGGACCAGCAATGTCCTGCTCATCGCGCGCCACAACCAGCGGCGTGTATCCAGCGTCTTGCCCATAAGCCTTCGTTCCTACTCGTTCGAAGGGCCATACTAACCTAGCCGGCTGGCCTTTGTGCCACTGGGGAATACCCGCAAGCCTTCATGACGTTGGCGATTTGCGCCGGTATAATCCCAGCCATTTCGGCATTTCATACGTTCGCCATACTCTGGGCGAACGCCACCTTTCAAACCGAGCGATCCATGGACAAGACGTACCAACCCGAGCAGATTGAAAGGCGCTGGTATCAGCGCTGGGAAGCCGACCATCGCTTCGCCCCTTCCGGTGAAGGCGCACCCTACTCGATCATGATTCCGCCGCCTAACGTCACCGGCAGCCTGCATATGGGTCATGCGTTCCAGGACACCATCATGGATACCCTGGTCCGCTGGCGACGCATGCAGGGCCACAATACCCTGTGGCAGATCGGCACCGATCACGCCGGTATCGCCACCCAGATGCTGGTCGAGCGCAAGCTGGCCGCGGAAACCGGGCAGAGTCGTCATGACCTGGGCCGTGATGCCTTCATCGACAAGGTATGGGAGTGGAAGGCCGAATCCGGCGACCATATCACCCGCCAGCTGAGACGCATGGGCGCCAGCGTGGACTGGAGCCGCGAGCGCTTCACCATGGACGACGGCTTCTACAAGGCGGTGCAGGAAGTCTTCGTTCGCCTGTTCGATGAGGGGGTAATCTATCGCGGCAAGCGTCTGGTCAATTGGGACCCGAAGCTCGAGACCGCCATTTCCGATCTCGAGGTGGAAAATGTCGAGATCGACGGCCACATGTGGCATTTCAAGTACCCGCTGGCGGGCGGTGAAACCTACGAGTACATCGAGAAGGACAGGGACGGCAACGTTACCCTGCGCGAGACGCGGGATTACATTTCCATCGCCACCACTCGCCCCGAGACGATGCTGGGCGACGGCGCCGTCGCCGTCCATCCCTCCGACGAGCGCTACGCGCCCTTGGTCGGCAAGCTGTGCGAGATCCCGGTTGGGCCAAAAGAGCATCGGCGCCTGATTCCCATCATCACCGACGACTATCCCGATCCCGATTTTGGCTCCGGCGCCGTCAAGATCACCGGCGCTCACGACTTCAACGACTATGCCGTGGCGCAGCGAAACGGCATCCCACTGTACAACCTGATGGACCGCAAGGCCCGGATGCGTACCGACGGGCTATCTTATGAGGCCAGCGCGGAATTCGCCACCCGCGCCGCCCGGGGTGAAGACGTGGGCGACGTGTCCGACGTCAATCTGGTACCCGAATCATTGCGCGGACTCGACCGCTTCGAGGCACGCCAGCGCGTGGTCGAGGCCATCACAGCTGAAGGGCTGGCGGTGACCCAGCAAGGCGAGGATGGCACGGCGCAACCGCTGGTCGAGAACAAGAAGATCATGCAGCCCTTCGGCGACCGCTCTCAGGTAGTCATCGAACCCTATCTCACCGATCAATGGTTCGTGGCAGTGGAGTCCTTGGCCAAACCCGCCATCGAAGCCGTCGAAAATGGCGATATTCAGTTCGTGCCTAGGAACTACGAGAACATGTACTTCGCCTGGATGCGCGATCTGCAGGACTGGTGCATCTCACGCCAGCTCTGGTGGGGGCATCGCATTCCCGCCTGGTACGACCCGGAAGGCAACGTCTTCGTGGCCCGCACGGAAGCCGAGGCCCGCGAAAAATATGACCTCCCCCCCGGCATCCCGCTAAACCAGGACGAGGATGTGCTGGATACCTGGTTCAGCTCCGGACTCTGGACCTTCGGCACTCTGGGCTGGCCGGAAGACACGCCGGAGCTCGCGACCTTCCACCCCACCAGCGTGCTGGTCACCGGCTTCGACATCATCTTCTTCTGGGTCGCGCGGATGATCATGATGACCCTCAAGTTCACCGGCGAAGTGCCCTTCAGAAGGGTCTACGTGCACGGCCTGGTGCGCGACGCCCAGGGCCAGAAGATGTCCAAATCCAAGGGTAATGTGCTCGACCCCATCGACTTGATCGACGGCATCGACCTGGACACCTTGATGGACAAGCGCACCGGCAACATGATGCAGCCACAGAAGGCCAAGGCCATCGCCAAGGCGACCCGGAACGAGTTCCCTGACGGCATCGAGCCCCACGGCACCGATGCGCTGCGCTATACCTTCCTGTCGCTGGCCACTACCGGTCGCGACGTCAAGTTCGACATGGGGCGTCTCGACGGCTTCCGCAACTTCTGCAACAAGCTGTGGAATGCCTCGCGCTACGTGCTGATGAACACCGAGGAGGCGGATGTGGGCCTGACGGACAGCGATATCGAACTGTCCCTGGCGGATCGCTGGATCGTATCGACGCTGCAGCAGACCGAAGCCCAGGTCACCCGGGCCCTGGAAGAGTTCCGTTTCGATCATGCCTCTCAGGCCCTCTACGAGTTCGTCTGGAACGAGTATTGCGATTGGTACCTGGAACTCTCCAAGCCGGTGCTATGGGACGAAAATGCCTCCGATGAGGCCAAGCGCGGTACCCGGCGAACGCTGGTGCGTGTGCTCGAGGCCATACTGCGTCTGGCTCATCCGATGATGCCCTTCATCACCGAAGAGATCTGGCAGCGCGTGGCGCCCCTGGCCGGAAAAGCCAAGGATGATGGCAACGAATCGATCATGAACCAGCCTTGGCCTCGGTCCGAGATGGACAAGATCGACGAGCAGGCCGAGCGGGATATCGAGTGGCTCAAGGGCGTGATCGTAGCCGTACGCAACGTGCGGGCCGAAATGAACATCGCCCCGGGCAAGCTGCTCGATGTGCTGCTGACCAAGGGCGGCGAGAGCGATCACCGGCGCTTGGAAAACAACCGTCATTTCCTCGCCAAGCTGGCCAAGCTGCAAAGCGTCGAGTGGCTCGACAATCCAGCTCAGGCGCCGCTATCGGCGACCCAGCGGGTCGGCGACATGGAGGTGCTGGTGCCCATGGCCGATTTGATCGACAAGGAAACCGAACTCGCTCGACTGACCAAGGAAATGGACAAGCAGGACAAGTTCATTACCGGAGTGGAGCGAAAGCTTTCCAACGAAAGCTTCATCGCCAAGGCCCCCGCCGAGGTGGTCGACAAGGAGCGCGCCAAGTTGGCGGAGGCGCAGGCAAACCGTGCAGTATTGGCCGATCAGCACGCCAAGATCAACGCGCTGTAAAAAGGTGCTTTGTCATGCAAGAGGCTCGTCACCCGGCCGCTCAGGACGATGGCGAGCCTCCTGACACCTGCTTTACCGACTATTTCTGACGCTTGAAGCCCGCCAGTACATGGCCGTCGCGACCCATCAAGACCAACCGATCGTGGTCGATCAAATAGCGGTGTGCCTGGGAAAGTAGATGACTCACCTGGGTCGACTGCGCCAGACCAGGGCAGGCCATGCGAGTGCTGATGACCTCGGAGATAGCGATGCGATTGCCCTCCCCCAGCTCCGCCTTGCCCATGAGGCGATTGCAGCCGTCACTGCCGCTGAGCCTCAATGTATCGCCTTCCGGCTGTAATTCGAAATAGGCAGCCGCCTCTCCTTGCCAGGGCTGGTCCGTGCCCAGCAGTGTCAATGTCCAGCGCGGCCCTACTATTGGCAACGTCGCCTGTGCTGTGTCGGCTCCGTTATTGACTGACGGCGATGCACCACAACCGCCCAGCAGAACCATCGACAGCAGCAGTGCTACCCATAAGCGCATCCTTGTCTCTCCCTACGAATTCGAGTGATATGTGTTCTCAACGTGAGTGTCAAAGCTCGTCAGTGGACTCAGGGCCAGTGAACACCTCACCACGCACCATGATACCGAAGGATTCCCCTCCTTCGGCTATCATTTGATCACGTCCCGAGAATTTTGCCAGATACAGGCGTCGATCTGCCAAATCGATCACGTCATCCAACGCCTGTTCCTCATGGGACAATGAAAGGCCCATGGAAAGAGTCACCGTCAATGTCTGCCTACCCAGACGACAGGGGTGATTGGCCAGTTGCTCTCGCAAGCGAGACGCGATACCCACGGCTTCATCGAAGCGGGCATCGGGAAGCAGGATCAAAAACTCCTCGCCCCCTACGCGTCCAATACAATCTCTATCGCGCAAGGCCTGTTGCAATAGCTGCGCAATATGGCGCAGCACCTTGTCACCGGCACTATGGCCGTAGTTGTCATTGACCTGCTTGAAATGATCGGCATCGATAAGCAGCAAGGCAAAAGGGCGCTCCTGATGCCACAAAGTATCGGCGCGTTCGATGATGGCACGCCGATTGAACACCCCGGTCAACGAATCCCGGTAGGCATCGCTCAGGAAGCGTCGCTCATTGGTCTCTGTCACGATGTAGACCTGTAACGCGATGAAGGTAATCAGGATGAAGGTGACCATCAGGTTAAAGGCATGCAGCATTTCGCGTGCCGGCTCACCGAGTGACCACTCACCCCAGAGTCCGAACAGCCACTGCAGCATGGCCAAAAACATGCCCAGCAACACACCGCTGAGCATCATCTTGTAGCGACGATGCAGATCGCTGATCACGATTTCGAACAAAATGATGAAGGAATAATATTCAAAGCCGATATCGTTTCCCAGCAGCATACCGGCGACCACGATCAGCACAAAAGCGCTGGTGAGCTTGATCAGTAGCGCCGGCACTAGCCAGCCATGTCGATGAAGACCAATTGCCAACAGATTGACGCCGATACACAGAAGATTGAGTGCGGTCAGTACAGGAATATCGACCCATAGAAAGATGGGCATGAAGAGCACATGAACCGTCGTCACGAAAAGATAAGTGCGCGCGAATATCTGAAAACTACGGCGTCGCTCTGGGGCTAGATTGAACGACGGTGACAAGACACGCCTATCGAGAAATCGCAAGACACCCTTGGCCATAACACCGCACTCTCTTCTCATCATTCGTTACAGGTTATTATTGAGATTACAAGGAGTCGAGACTGATTGATTTCAACGCGGATACGATGAATATTTTAGTATTTATCGACACCTGAAAACGTCACGACATTTCTATCTTATGAATTTTTTGTCCTTGCAATCAAAATGATGCAGAGTAATGACACCCTGGCTTTTCACGCCTCAGCAGAAATGATTGTTGTAATTTTTTTATAGGAATGATGCTGCACTGCCACTCTTGATTAGCTGTTATAAATACGGCATTGGCGTTCCTATCGCAGCACTTTGAAACAAATACACAATTTGATTCACAATCAAGGCTGTTTTTCCTTAATTTTTGACGATTTTCCCATCGAGAGGCCTTTGCATGCTCAACGCGTTGCACAATGAAGCACTGGGTAAACTTATTCTACGCCTTGGCGTTGGCGGGTTGATCTTGCTGCACGGGATCGCCAAGTTGCTCAATCCGAGTAGCCTGAGCTGGATCGGCGATCAAGTCGCCCGTTATGGCTTACCCGAGTTTCTGGCCTATGGTGTACTGATCGGCGAGATCGTGGCGCCGGTGATGCTGTTGCTGGGCTGGCACGCACGTATCGCGGCGCTGCTCATCACCATCAATATGGTAGTCGCCATCATCCTGGTTCACACGCATGAATTATTCACGCTGGGAAGCAGCGGTGGCTGGGCGCTCGAACTACAGGGCATGTTCCTGGTCGGCGCCCTGACGATAGTGTTCACAGGAAGTGGAAGGATGGCCATTCGGCCAGATTAGTACTGGAATGGTTCAAGATGCTCATTTACACCCGTAAACTCCGCATTCTCGCTGTATTTTGCTTTGTGACCCACACGGATGTGGGACAGGCAGGCCCGCCTCGGGCCTAGCGCTGGGCTTCGTTCGTCTATTTTTCAGTGCCTGCAAAAGCGCTGCAACGCCCTGCCACGCCCAGATCATCGAGACGCCTTTCAAGAAGACCAGGAAAACGCTTGTACCAGGTCTGATTGAGGGGTGATGGATGAGGAAGCGGCGCCAGATCAAAGGTCGCTTGTTCACCACTTTCCAACACCAGCGGGGTGTGATGCAGGGCTTCAAAGCGATCCTCTCGTGTCCAGAAGGCTTCCAAGGCTTGACGCACCTCCTTCGGCTGATTGATCCCGAACCACAAAAAGGCTTCTCGGCCCAGAGTGATCACGGTGCGTCCTTGCCAATGCGTGACCAGAAGTTCCGCCATCAATGGCTGAAAGCGCCTCTTGACCGCCATGGACCACGCTTTGTTGCCGGCCGGTTTGTAAGGCACCGTATTGGCCCAGAACACCCGTCGACCGACCTCGAGCGAGGCCTCGAAATCCGGCAAGGGTTCACCATGAAGTGCCTCGTAGAGCGGCCCGCGAACCTTCTGTCCACCGCTGCCCACGAACGGCGCACCGTGCTTGATTTCCTGGCGCCCCGGATCGCGACCAAAGAAGCCGATGGGTGCCTCTCGAGGACCCAAACCAATCACCGGTTCCAAAGGATCCTTGTCGAACTGGCGATAGACCTCCAGATCCACCCCTTCCAGATTCTCCGCCTCACGACGAAAGGCGGTACGTAATGAGTCGCTTAGCTGCATAAGCCCTCCTTGGCAGCAATCTCTTAGCATCTGTTTTATGATTCAATCACAAACAGATTCTTACCAAGTCCCAGTATTCTCCATGGACGCCCAAGGCTCCTGGACTGGCAGTGCATCGCCGGCCTGCAACAGTTCGATGGAAATCCCGTCCGGCGACCGCACGAAGGCCATATGACCATCCCGTGGAGGGCGGTTGATGGTCACCCCATTCGTCTGCAGATGTTCGCAAAGTGAGTAGATATCATCGACCCGATAGGCGAGATGACCGAAGTTGCGCCCGCCGGTGTACTCCTCCGGGTCCCAGTTGTGGGTCAGTTCGATCATGGGCGCGCGATCCTCCTGGGCGCGTCGCTTGTCCTGAGGCGCCGCGAGAAAGACCAGGGTGAAGCGTCCCTTCTCGTTATCCTTGCGGCTGATCTCCTCGAGTCCAAGCAGATCGCGGTAGAAGTGCAGCGAAGTGTCCAGATCGCTTACGCGTACCATGGTATGCAGATATTGCACGATAGAGGCTCCTGACGATCGATTATTGCGATTGCGGATACTGGCTAAACACTTCCGGATTTTCTCCATCCCGCCAGAGGTAGACCGCGTACTCATCCTCGCGACCGGTTTCCATGCCTGGTGAACCCTGGGGCATACCCGGCACTGCCAATACCGCAGGCTTGGCATCGCTCTCCAGTAAACGACGCACGTCGCTTGCGGGTACATGGCCCTCGATCACGTGCTCCCCCACCTTGGCGGTATGGCAGGACGCCAGTTGAGGATGCACCCCCTGCTCACGCTTGATGGCATTCATCTTCGGGGTGGCGTGCTGGACCACCTCGAAGCCATTGGCCTCCATGTGTTCCGCCCAGGCGGTGCAGCATCCACAGTTGGGATCCTTCCACATCTCGACGGTGGGGGCGGCCCAAAGCGGCATGGAAACAAGCCCCAGTGCCAGTGCAGCACTCATTTGACGCAGGCGCCGGGAAGAAGAGGTTATGAACATAGTGCGTCTCACTTTTTCTGTTGCTGCCGATTACGGCATGATAGGGCATCATCGCATGGGGATGTCGCACCGGCATTGACACGGATCAGTCATTCAAGAGGAGTCGTTACATGCCCGATTACTGCGACCTGGCACCGGGCCATCCGTTCCATGGTCCCTATCATGATCACGAATATGGCTTTCCAGTCAACGAAGATGACGTGCTGTTCGAGCGTCTGGTGCTGGAGATCAATCAGGCAGGGCTTTCCTGGCTGACGGTGCTGAAAAAGCGTGAGGCATTTAATGCCGCCTTCGAAGGCTTCGTCGTGCCCCGCGTTGCCGCCTATGATGATCGTGAGCGCAAACGACTGCTCAACGATGCCGGCATCATTCGTAACCGGTTGAAGGTCGATGCCGCCATTCACAATGCCAATGTCGTGCAAGGGCTGCAGAAGGAACATGGCAGCTTCAAGGCCTGGCTGGATCTGCATCATCCCTTGTCGTTGGATGAATGGGTGCGCCTGTTCAAGCGCACCTTTCGCTTCACCGGTCCGGAGATCGTCAATGAACTCTTGATGAGCACTGGCTACCTGCCCGGTGCTCATCGCGATGACTGCCCGGTACAGGCCCGGATACTGGCCAGCCATCCGCCCTGGTCACAAGGGTAACCGATTAGCGTGGTTCGCTCGCCACTGCCTTCCACACCGAATAGCACATTACCAGCAGTACCAGCGAGAAGGGCAATCCGGTGGCCGTCACCCCCGCCTGCAACGCCGTGAGGCCGCCGCCCACCAGCAGAGCAATCGCGATCATGCCCTCGGCCGTTGCCCAGAACATGCGCTGAGATACGGGAGCATCGGTCTTGCCACCCGAGGTGATGGTATCGACCACCAGGGAACCGGAGTCCGATGAGGTGACGAAGAAGATCAGTGTCAGGATGATGGCGATGGTCGAGACGATGCCCGGAAAAGGCAGTTCATTGAGCATGCCGAACAGCGACAGTTCGGGGCTGTAGCTGTCGATCACATTGGCCTTGACGAGGCTGTTTTCGGGATCGGCGAAGAGTTGGTCGATGGCGATACCGCCGAAGACCCCCATCCAGAGGAAGATGATCAGGCTAGGCACCAACAGCACCGACACGACAAACTCGCGCACCGTGCGACCGCGGCTGACCCGGGCGATGAACATGCCGACGAAGGGTGACCAGGAGATCCACCAGGCCCAGTAGAAGGCGCTCCAGTCTTCGCGATAGGCGTCATCCGTGCGACCGAAGGGCATGGAGAGCGGCACGAACTCCCCGACGTAGGTCACCAGTCCATCCCAGAACCCGCTGAGCGCCGCGAGGGTCGGGCCGGCGAAGAACACGAAGAGAAAAAAGAAGAACGCCATGACCATGTTGATCTCGGAAAGCACCTTCACACCGCCGTCGAGCCCTCGCCACACCG
Source organism: Halomonas sp. GXIMD04776 (assembly GCF_049808615.1). Lineage (NCBI taxonomy): Bacteria > Pseudomonadati > Pseudomonadota > Gammaproteobacteria > Oceanospirillales > Halomonadaceae > Halomonas > Halomonas sp. GXIMD04776. The sequence goes on from NZ_JBNCAN010000001.1 coordinate 220,371, forward strand.
ACACCAGCGCCACCGCGGTGACCACGACGATAATGGTAATTTGCGCGGTGAGGCTGATCTCCATGCCAAATACGAAGTTGAAGCCCGCATTGGCCTGCTGCGCGCCCAGTCCCAGGGAGGTGACCAGCCCGAACAGGGTGGAGAAGACCGCGAGCACGTCGATCAAATGACCCGTCCAGCCCCACACGCGCTCGCCCAGCAATGGATAGAAGGAAGAGCGAATCGAAAACGGCAATCCCTTGTTGTAGCTGAAGATCGACAGGGCCAGTGCCATGAGCGCGTACACCCCCCAGCCATGTAATCCCCAATGCAGGTAGGTGCCGGCGATGCCCAAGGCCCGGGCATCGGCAATGTTCGCTTCGATGATCTCGCCCTCCGGACCGATGGGCGAAGGCACCCCGAGGGGGGAGGAAACCGCCATGTGATAGACCGGTTCGAGCACGCCGAAGAACAATAGCCCAATGCCGATGCCGGCGGCGAACAGCATCGAAAACCAGGCGAGATAGGAATAGTCGGGGCGCGCATCCTTGCCGCCGAGGCGTACCGAGCCGTAGGGCGAGATGGCCAGCACGACACAGAAGAGCAGATAGAGATTGACGACGATGATGAAATACCAGTCCAGGGTGCCGGTGGAAAAATCCACCACGGCCTGGAAGACCTGGCCAGCCCTGTCCGGAAACAGCAGCGTGAGGATGATGAAGACGATCGTGGTGCCGGCGGAGATGCCGAAAACTGGATTGTGAATATCGAAACCGATAGGGCCGAGACTGCCTTCGATATTGTCCTGACCGACGACGTAGTCGGTATCGATGAGTGAGTCCTGGGGCGCATGACCGCCCTCGCTGGAAGATCCGTTTTCTGTCATTGTTATCTCGCTGTGCTGTTTTGATCGTTGACGTTCTACAGGACGCCTCGAGTCACCTCATCGACAATAGTGAAGCTCAACAAAATCATACTAGCCTACGCGCGGCGAGTTTGTGACATACTTCCACATCGAAAACAGTTCTAAGCGTCAGCACGTGAGCACCGCGATCACAGAAACCCAGCTATCAAGACGCGCTGCTGGCGCTCTGCCGAGAATGTACCAATCGCCATTTCAGCAATGATAAAAGTTCTCCGATTTCTATGGATTCCCTGACCCAAGCCTGTCTGGGCGCCGCAGTCGGCGGCGCGGTGCTTGGCCGACGCCTGGGGCGTAAGGCATTGCTTGCTGGAGCGGTACTGGGCACTCTTCCGGATCTCGATGTATTGATCGACTATGGCGACGCCGTGGCCGATTACACTTATCACCGTGGCTTCAGCCATTCGCTGCTGGTGCTCGCTGGCCTGGCGCTGCTGCTTGCGCTCCTGTCGACGCGCTTGATTACCTGGGGGAATATTACCCTGACGCGATGGGGGCTATTTTATGGCGCCTGCCTGCTGACGCATCCCCTGCTCGATGCCTTCACCGCCTACGGCACTCAGCTGTTATGGCCGCTGAACACTCCGCCAGTGAGCTGGTCGAGCATCTTCATCATCGATCCCCTGTATACCTTGCCGCTGTTGATCGCCGTGGCCTATGGGCTGATCCGGGGATATCGTCCTCGGTCGCTGACCTGGGGATTGGCCTTGTCCAGTGCCTATCTGGTGTTTTCCATCGGCGCCCAATGGACGATCGATACCCGGATCGAGCCTCTTTTGGCCGAACGTGGTCTGGAAAACGCGCCTCGACTCGTGCAGCCGACGCCGTTCAATACACTGCTGTGGCGAGTGACGGTGATCGATGACACAGACCATCAGGAAGCATTGGTCGGGCTGTTCGATACTCGGCCACCGCTGTTCGAACGTTTCTCGCGAGGAGCGCAATATGAGGATAGTGTGCAAGAGTTGTCCAGCGGGCGACGTCTTTACTGGTTTGCCGGGCCCTTCTTGAGCTACCGAACCCAAACGAGTGATGAAGCCGTGGAGCTGATCGCCACCGACTTACGCCTGGGCGTGCCCGGCTTTCATCCTTTCAGCTTTTCCCTGGCGGCAAGCAACGGCGATGGTTGGGCGCCGATCACTACGCGACTGTTAGACGAGCGCTCGGCAGGTTCGGACGCGCTGGCACTGCTGGCCCGGCGCGTCTTTTCACCCGATCGGCGCGTGTGTCCCTCCGCTTTCGCCAGTACGTCTCAGACAGCATCCACTGATACCTGCCAATCGCATCAAGAGTAGGAGTCGGCTACAGGTGCCACTTTACTCCTATCCGTACTAGCGTTCTTCGATGCCCTGGCCGCAACCGAGCAATTTCTGGGTGTCAGAGGTTATCGTGACGCGCACCGGAAAGGGTTTACCGCTCATGCTATCGAAACATGCCCTGGCCTCCAGTTCGACGGTCAGAGGCTGGGCCGGGTCCTGGCTGACCAGGGTCATGCTTGCGTGCTGGCCATTGACGACATTGTCTACCTTGTAGGGAAGTACCAGGGTGCGCTTACCGTAATCCGTTACCCAACTCAGTCTCGGTGTCTGGCGATCCAGTCTCAGCGCCCAGCCGGGTTCGTTACCCTTGGCATAGAAGATCGTGTCGGGATGCTGGCGGCGGTCCCAGGTCTTGCGCTGCGCATCCTGTTGACACTCGAGTCGGCCGTTGTCGCTCTCGACGAGGGCGATATCGCCCTTGTTCCAGAACGACAGATCATCTTTGGTGTAGCGCGCTCCGGATGCCACGACGGCCCGCTCGAGCTCATAGTGCCCTTGCCCTGACCACAGGCGTAGCCGGTTATCGGGAAAGGTCGCAATCAAATCCTGAGCCGGGGTGCAGCGCCAGGCGGTGAATGCCTTACCGCCATCGGCGAAAAAGGCCGATGGCAGTAGCGGCGATGAGGGTTTGTTGCTCGCTTGCGTGGATCCATCCTTCTCCGCAGGAGTCGCAGGCGTTATCTCAACCACCCGCTCCTCCATTTGCGGTGCGGTGGTCGTCGACATTGAGGATGATAGGGTGCACCCCGCCAGGACGAATGCAACGAGCACAGGTACAATGAACCTCACAGCCACCTCCAGAATGAAAGAATTAATCATCAGGAGATGATATTACCAGTCATCGCACACTGCTCATGCCTCTTACCGCCACCTTTTCCGGCTTCATTTTAGGGTATTGAGCCTATTGATCTTTCAACGATAGTCCGTCAGGAATAGCGCCGCCGCAACTCCCCTGCCGCCTCGACCATGTTGGCCAATGCCGGCTCGACCTCTGCCCAGCCTCGGGTCTTGAGGCCGCAATCCGGATTGACCCACAGGCGCTCCGCGGGCACCTTGTCCGCTGCCTTTTGCATCAGCGTCACTATCCAGCTTACCTCGGGAATATTCGGCGAGTGAATATCGTAGACCCCCGGGCCGATCTCGTTGGGATAGGCGAAATCCTCGAAGGCATCGAGCAGCTCCATGTCGGAACGCGAGGTCTCGATGGTAATGACATCCGCATCCAGTGCCGCAATGGCATCGATGATGTCGTTGAACTCCGAGTAACACATATGGGTATGAATCTGCGTTTCGTCCCGGGCCACCGCCGCCGATAGCTTGAAGCAGGTCACCGCCCAGTCCAGATACGTCTGCCACTGTTCACGTTGCAGAGGCAACCCTTCGCGCAGTGCCGGCTCGTCGATCTGAATGATGCCGATGCCGGCCGCTTCGAGATCCGCCACCTCATCGCGCAGCGCCAGGGCGATCTGTCGACAGGTCGCCTCACGTGACTGGTCGTCCCGTACGAAGGACCACTGAAGAATCGTCACCGGTCCGGTCAGCATGCCCTTCATGGGTGCATCGGTCAGACTTTGCGCATATTCGCTCCAGCGCACGGTCATGGGCCGAGGCCGAGCGACATCGCCAAAGATGATCGGTGGTTTGACACAGCGCGATCCATAGCTCTGCACCCAACCGAAACGAGTGAAGGCAAAGCCATCGAGCAGTTCGCCGAAGTACTCGACCATGTCGTTACGCTCGGCTTCGCCATGCACCAGCACATCGAGCCCTAGCGCCTGCTGACGTTCAACGGCAAAAGCGATTTCCTCGCGCATCCGGGCTTCATAGGCCTCGAGCTCCAGAGTCCCGGCCTTGAAGGCGCGACGTGCGGCACGAATACCATCGGTCTGCGGGAAGGAGCCGATGGTGGTGGTGGGAAACAACGGCAGATCGAAGCGCTTCCGCTGCACCCTGGCACGCAGAGGGTAGGCATTGGTCCGCTCCGCGTCACTCTGGACAAGCGCCCCGAGACGTTTCGCCACCGCCTTTTTATGAATACGCTTCGAATGACGACGCCCCTCCAGCGCAGTCGTCGCCTCCGCCAGGCGCTCCTCGTCCGCCGGAGTGCCGCGATCGTCGAGCAAGCGTGTCAGAAGGGCGACTTCGTCGAGCTTCTGTCGAGCAAACGCCAGCCAGCTCTTGAGCTCTGCGTCGAGTTCCGTTTCGCTTTCGAGATCCACCGGGACGTGCAGCAACGAACAGCTCGGTGCCAGCCATAGGCGATCACCCAGCCGGACCTTGGCATGAGCCAGCGTTTCGCGCAGTCCGGCCAGATCGGCGCGCCAGACATTGCGGCCGTCAATGGCGCCGACGGAGAGAATCTTGTAGGTTGGCAGACGATCGAGAACCCGCTCGAGTTGTCTGGGAGCGCGTACCGTATCGATGTGCAGCGCCTCGACGGGCAGGCCAACGGCCAGGGCCAGATTGTCACCAAGATCACCGAAGTAAGTCGCCAACAGCACCTTGACCGGCGCGGATTGCAGTCTGTTATAGGTGTGCTCCACGGCCTGTTGCCATGCCTGAGGAAGATCCTGCACCAGTGCAGGCTCATCGAGCTGCACCCACTCGACGCCTTGACTCGCCAGTCGCGACAGGATGTTGCCATAGACCTCGATCAACCCTTCGAGCAGCTCGAGACGGTCTAAGCCCGCATTCTTTTCCTTGCCCAGCCAAAGCCAGGTCACGGGGCCGAGCAAGGTGACCTTGACCGCATGACCGGCGCTCAGGGCTTCCTCGACTTCGTCGAACAATCGTTCGCTGGCGATCCGAAAGCGTTGCCCTTGATGAAGCTCAGGAACCAGGTAGTGATAGTTGGTATCGAAATACTTGGTCATCTCGCAGGCGGCCGCCGGCGTGCCACTGGGCGCGCGCCCCCGGGCCATGCGAAAGGTGGTATCGAGATCGACTTCATTTGCGTCGTGCTCGAAACGCGGCGGTACCGCGCCAATCAGTGCCGAGACGTTGAGCACCTGATCATAAAAGGCAAAATCGCCGACACTGACCAGATCGAGACCCGCATCGCGCTGAGCCTGCCAATGCCGCGCGCGCAATTCAGCACCGGTGGTTTCCAGAGCCGCCTGGTCGATCTCGCCCTTCCAATACGCTTCAACGGCCTGCTTGAGTTCACGCTTCGCGCCAATCCGCGGGTAACCTAAGGTGTGTGCCAGTGTCATCGTTATTCCTTGAAGAAATTAAACGGTAAGATCGGCGATCAATTTCGCCATATGCGTTGGACGCAGTGTCACTGGCGCTACGAAGTGAATCAAACTAAATTATCTAATCATCAACGTGAATGGCTTTCATGCAATGCTCGAGCTTCGTCATCTTCGAACCTTAGTTGCCCTACGCGAAGCAGGCTCGCTGGTCGAGGCGGCCGAGCGGATACATCTGACCCAGTCGGCACTTTCGCACCAGATCAAGGACCTGGAAGAGCGTTTGAACACCCCCTTGTTTCTACGCAAGACCCGACCGGTCACCTTTACTCGGGCCGGCGTGCGATTACTGGAACTGGCCGAGCGAATACTTCCTCAGGTACGCATGGCGGAGAGGGATCTGGCACGTCTGGCCGGCGAGGAACAAGGCCGGCTACATATGGCCATCGAATGTCACAGCTGCTTTCAGTGGCTGATGCCGACCATCGATCATTTTCGCGATCACTGGCCCGAGGTCGAAGTCGACATTCCCAGCGGGCGCAGTTTCGACCCCTTGCCCGCCCTAGCCCGGGAGCAGCTCGACCTGGTGATCACCGCCGATCCCCAGCCCCTGACCGGTGTGCACTATGAACCGCTGTTCCGCTATGAAGGCTTGCTGGCGCTATCTCGTCAGCATGCGCTTGCCGACAAGCCTTTCGTGACCGCCGAGGAGCTGGCCGGGGAGACCCTGATCATCTATCCGGTGGAACATAGTCGGCTGGATGTCTTCACCCAGTTTCTCGAACCCGCCCAGGTGATGCCCAAGGAGATACGCACTGCGGAACTGACGGTCATGATGATGCAGCTGGTGGCCAGTGGGCGCGGCGTCTGTGCGCTTCCCAACTGGGCATTGACCGAATATCTGGAGCGCGGCTATGTGCGCGCCCTGACATTGGGAGAACAGGGCGTGTGGAGCACACTGTTCGCCGCGATTCGTGAAGAGCAGCGCGATCTGCCCTGGATGGAGGATTTTCTGCGCACCGCTCGCGAGACCTCGTTTGCGGTGCTGGAAGGCATCAAGCCGGCGTAAGAACAGTAAACGAACTAGGGTCGGTACCATTCCAGCACTGTCTCATATCCCTTTTGTGGCAACTGTGGGTTGGGCTCGTCGGTGGAGAGCACCAGCCGATCGCCGACGAAACGGACCTGACGGGATAATCGGCTTCCCTCCCAGAGAGGGAGGCTGGCGATCTCGACCTCATGATGTACCACGTCCTTTTGCAAGGACCAGCCACCCCCATAGGCGAAGCCACTACGAAAATGCGCCGCCAGGCTAGCGTCACCATCGGGATCGAAGGGCGGTCGTTCATTGGCCACCACCTGCACTGCCATACGCCCAGGCAAGCCGTCCTCCAGCAGATAGAGAAGCTGTCCCCTGGCATGCCCAAGAGGCGCCAGCTCACGGCCATCCGGCCAACGATAGACGAAGCTTACCAGCGACCAATGCCCACTCAATGCCTGTACCGTTATTGTCATTGTTATTGTCCTTTAGTTGTCCAGAAGAACCCACCCACTCAAACGGAAGCATCCTTAGCGGATTGTACCGACACCGGAAGCAATAGGCTAAAGCGTGCGCCGCCCAACTGCTGGCTTTCATCGACGATCACGCTGCCGCCATGCCACAGCATTACCTTCTGCACGATGGAGAGTCCAAGCCCATAGCCACCGGAGCGTCGGGCGCGACTGTTATCGAGACGGGCAAAGGGTTTGAAGATATCCATGCGATCACCTTCCGGCACCCCGGGCCCATCATCTTCTACATCCAGACGCACCGCACGGGCATCCTGGGTCAGACGAATCAATACCCGCGACTCGGCATGACGACAGGCGTTGGCCACGAGATTCTGCAACGCCCGTTGCAGATAACGCGGCTCGGCGATGACCTCGATCTCCTCGCCCGGCGCCACCTCGATGCGTATGTCAGGGTGTAGCGAACTCAGTGCTTCCACCACCCGCTGAGCCATGGCACGACACTCAATGCTATCGGCATCGATGCTCACGCTGCTAGCGTTGTCGCTGCCCAAACGCGCATAAGTAAGAATCTCATCGATCAGTTGATCGAGTTCTTCGATATCGCCATCGATGCCCTTCAATTGCCGGCGCACCGCCTCCTGTTCGGTCATGTCCTCGACCATTTGTGCCGCAAAACGAATGCGGGCCACTGGCGTGCGCAACTCATGGGACACGGCGCGAATCATCTCCTGCTGTGCGCGCAACAACGACTGCACCTGAGCCGCCATACCATTGAATGCCATGCCCAGACGGCCCATGAAATCGCTGCTTTCAACCTTGACCCGGGTATCCAGATAGCCACCTGCGATACGTGTCGCCGCCTTCTCGAGCCGGGTCATGCGGGTCTCGACGCCACGCACGATGAGATAGATGGCGCCGGCCAACACGATCAACGACACCAGTACCAATCCCAGAGTCAGGATCAGCGGCATGGTGTCAAAGGCATAGACCGGCCCCACCTTCAGCCAGCGCAGTGAACCATCCACCGGCGATACCAGGCGAGCGTGCGCCGAGATCGAGCCTTTTTCGGCCATCCAGTGCAGCACGACATCGCCATTGGCCAGGCGGCCACGCTGGCGAGAATCGAGCATCTCCGGAGGAGACGAGGAAAGCGTGATGGGCAGCGACTGGTTATCGATCAACGCCTGCAGCGGCTGCTCTGGGTCCGCCATGGCTTCGAGCCAGTCACGCAAGGTATCGACCAGGCCACGCAGTTGTTGGCCCGAAAGCTGGGACAGGGTTACCTTCAGCAATAGCGGCTGTCCGGGCACCTGACGCCACAGGTTCCACGCATTGCCCGCATCGTCATACATCACCAGCGGTCGCCCATCCTCAAGACGCCGACGCTGGAAATAGCTGAACGTCTGTTCATCCCGGGAGTACAGCGATAGTTGCATGTCGAGGCGCTCGCCTTGACGCTGTAGCCACCTCTCCCGCTCCACCGGCTGCACTTCGCTCAACAGGGTCGTGAGCAGCGCCATGGGCGTATCCGCCAAGCGTTCGCGATAATATTCGCGCCGTACCTGATCGACCATCAGATAGCCCATCATTGCCAGGCCGAAGGTCAATACCAAGGCCAGGAGCAGCGTGGCGTAGACACGTACGAAGGTACTGTCGGCCAGGGTACGACGCATGATGCTCAGACGTCCTTGACGAACAGATAGCCTTTGCTGCGAACCGTCTTGATGCGATGCGGCTGGTTGGGATCGTCACCGATCTTGGGACGAATACGCGATACCCGCACATCGATGGAACGATCCTGACCGTCGTACTTGATACCGCGCAACGCCGAGAATATTTCTTCTCGGGTCAGCACCCGGCCGGCGTTGTCGGCAAGCAGCCAGAGCAGATCGAACTCGGCGCTGGTCAGATCGATACGCTCGTTGCTGAGCCAGGCCTCCCGAGTGGCACTGTCGATCAGCAGATCGTTGAAGGTCAGCCGTGCAGCACCGCTATTGCTCTCGATCTGATCGCTACGACGCATCAAGGCCCGCATGCGCGCCAACAGCACTCGGGGTTGGACGGGTTTGGGCACGTAGTCGTCTGCCCCCATCTCCAGGCCCAGCACTTGATCCATATCGTCGGTACGCGCCGTCAGCATCAAGATCGGGCCGGCATATTGAGGCCGGACGCGACGGCAGATCGACAGGCCATCTTCGCCGGGCAACATGAGATCGAGAATGACGATATCCGGCTCCAGTTCGAGGATGCGCTCGACGCCGTGCGCCCCATCGGCCTCGATGGCAACCCGAAACTCATTGGCCTCGAGATATTCGCGGGTCAGGTTGGCCAGGCGTTCGTCATCTTCGATGATCAGTACGAAGTCCTTCTGTTTGCTGTCCAAGCTGTCATCCATCCTATTCGTCTAAGTGATGTCGTGGCGTCGCGGGTATTTGAACCAATGCTACACCTTGCTACAGAGGGTTACGAGATAGTCACCCTCAACAATAGTGGATAGAGGCAAATGATGCCTAAATTCCTACATATTGCGCTCGCAAGTCACCTCACACTTATTTACTGTTTTTCTAAGAATGACCTAACCCCGCGTTTTATCACGCAAGAGTGAAACAACCCCCAGAAGAGACACAAGCTATCCACAGGTTGTTCCCTTGCCGCCTGCTTTTTGACACATTATCTTGTAGTCATGATAATCAAAAACACAATATGATGTGTTTGCTAGCAAGTGAGCTCGATGCTGTCAAGACCCGATTACAAGGCTGTTCAGGGCACTGTCGAGCGTTTTCGAACCACCCCTTCGACTTATGATTTCCCCTACAACGCAGATCAGGGATCCGGCACCATGGACACCACTACTCTCCCCCCCAATCAGGCTTCCGTGAATATAACGGCACCGCAACGGCTTCGCGTTATCAAACGCGGTGGCGACGTGGTCGCCTTCGACCCCAGCAAGATTTCGGTGGCCATGAGCAAGGCCTTCATTGCCGTCGAGGGCGACAATGCCGCCACCTCATCACGGGTTCGCGACTTCATTGCTCGCTCCACCGAGCAGATCGCCGAGGCCTTCCAGCGCCGCATGCCGGATGGTGGCACCCTGCACATCGAGGATATTCAGGACCAGGTCGAACTGGCCCTGATGCGCGGCGGCGAACAAAAGGTCGCCCGCGCCTACGTGCTTTACCGTGAAGAACACGCCCGGGCGCGTCAGGCGGCCGGCGGCGACATCGCCAAGCCTCACCCGACTCTCAACGTCACTCTCGAGGATGGCAGCACGCGGCCGCTGGACCTGGGGCGTATCGAAATCCTGGTGCGCGATGCCTGCGAGGGCCTGGCCAATGTGGATGCCGACAAGATCGTCCACGACTCGCTGAAGAACCTCTATGACGGCGTTTCCCAGGATGGCGTGGCCACGGCGCTGATGATGACCGCTCGGACGCTGGTGGAGAAGGACCCCAACTACACTTACGTCACCGCCCGGCTGTTGCAGGACAACCTGCGCCGTGAAGCACTGAGCTTTCTTGAGATCGCCGAGGAAGCCACCTTTGGCGATATGGCGGAACTCTACAAGCCGGCCTTCAAGGCCTATGTCGCCCGCGGCATCGAGTTCGAACAGCTCGACCCGCGGCTGGCCGAGTTCGACCTCGAGCGCCTCGGCGATGCACTCGATCACACCCGGGACAACCAGTTCACCTATCTTGGCCTGCAGACGCTCTACGACCGCTACTTCATTCATCGCGACGACGTGCGCTACGAGCTGCCCCAGGTAATGTTCATGCGTGTCGCCATGGGTCTTTCGCTCAATGAGGACGACCGCGAGGCGCGGACCATCGAGTTCTACGAACTGCTCTCCAGCTTCGACTACATGGCCTCCACGCCGACCCTGTTCAACGCCGGCACCCTGCGCAGCCAGCTCTCCAGCTGCTATCTGACCACGGTGCCGGACAATCTCGACGGCATCTACGGCGCCATCCGCGACAACGCCATGCTCTCCAAATGGGCCGGCGGGCTGGGCAACGACTGGACACCGGTACGCGCCCTGGGCTCCTACATCAAGGGCACCAACGGCAAGTCCCAGGGCGTGGTCCCCTTCCTCAAGGTGGTCAACGACACCGCGGTGGCGGTCAATCAGGGCGGCAAGCGCAAGGGTGCGGTCTGTGCCTATCTCGAGACCTGGCACATGGACGTCGAGGAATTTCTCGAACTGCGTAAGAACACCGGTGACGACCGCCGCCGCACCCACGACATGAACTCCGCCAACTGGGTGCCGGATCTGTTCATGAAGCGGGTGTTCGACGACAAGGAGTGGACGCTGTTCTCGCCCTCCACCTGTCCGGATTTGCACGACCTGTACGGCGCCGCCTTCCAGAAGCGTTATGAAGAGTACGAGGCGATGACCTATACCGGTCAGCTCAAGCTCTACAAGCGAGTCAAGGCCAAGGACCTGTGGCGCAAGATGCTCTCGATGCTGTTCGAGACCGGCCATCCCTGGATCACCTTCAAGGACCCGTGCAACCTTCGCAGTCCGCAGCAGCACGCCGGCGTGGTGCACTCTTCCAATCTGTGCACCGAGATCACCCTGAACACCTCCGTCGACGAAATCGCGGTGTGCAACCTGGGCTCCGTCAACCTGGCCCAGCATGTGATCGATGGCCGGCTCGACGGCGACAAGCTGAAGAAGACGGTGCGCACCGCCGTGCGCATGCTGGATAATGTCATCGACATCAACTACTACGCGGTGCCCCAGGCCAAGAACTCCAACTTCAAGCATCGCCCGGTAGGGCTGGGCATCATGGGCTTTCAGGACGCGCTGTATGCGCAGGGCATCGCCTACGCCTCCGAGGAGGCAGTGAGCTTCGCCGACACCTCCATGGAGCTGGTCAGCTATCACGCCATCGAAGCCTCCAGCGATCTCGCCGCCGAGCGGGGCACGTACCAGAGCTTCGACGGCTCGCTATGGAGCCAGGGCGTATTGCCCATCGACTCCATCGAGAAACTCGTCCAGGAGCGCGGCGCCGATTACATCGAGGTCGACACCTCGACCACCCAAGACTGGGACCGTATCCGCGAGAAGGTCGCCAGCCAAGGCATGCGCAACTCCAACGTGATGGCGATCGCCCCGACGGCGACGATCTCCAACATCTGCGGGGTCACTCAATCCATCGAACCGACCTATCAGAACCTGTTCGTGAAATCGAACCTGTCCGGCGAGTTCACCGTGGTCAACGCCCACATGGTCAACGACCTCAAGGAGCGCGGCCTGTGGGACGAAGTGATGATCAACGATCTCAAGTACTACGACGGCTCGGTGCAGCCCATCGATCGCGTGCCGGAAGATCTCAAGGCCCGCTACGCCAGCGCCTTCGAGGTCGAGCCCAAGTGGCTGGTCGAGGCCGCCTCGCGGCGCCAGAAGTGGATCGACCAGGCTCAGTCGCTGAACCTGTACATCGCCGGCGTCTCCGGCAAGAAGCTCGACGTGACCTATCGCATGGCCTGGTTCCGCGGCCTCAAGACCACCTACTACCTGCGGGCGCTGGGGGCCACTGCGGTGGAGAAGTCCACCGTCGATCGTGGCCGGCACAACGCCGTCGGCGGCGCCACGCCGAGCGAGACACCGGCACCTGCCCCCCAGGCTCAGGAGCCGCGCGGCATCGAGGATTTCCTCACCGGCAAGGGTGGCAGCGGCTCCCGCGCTCCCTCGGCGGGCGAGATCGATGAATTGGGCTGCGAGGCCTGCCAGTAAAACAACGGGGACGTGCTGCGCTCCAATCGAGCGGCGCCGGGGACAGTTCGTAGCGGAGGTCTTTTGCCAGGGCCGGAAAATGATCCATTCCATTCCGGCATTTCCGCCATCCATGGCGGTCAGAGAGCAAAAGTAGCGCCCAGGGAAGGGTTCACAGCGCCTCCGCGCAGGACTGTCGCCGGAATAGCCGCGAAGCAACTTTAACAGGAGTTTTTCAATGCTGAACTGGGACGAATTTCACGAAGACGACACCGTCACTGCACCGGCCCCTAATCAGACAAAACCGACGGCTGCACCCAAGGCCGAGGCCAAGCCGGAAACGGAAATCAAGGAAAGCGCGGGGACCTATAAGGTCGCCGACACCGACCGCATGGCCCGGGCCGAAAAGGCCCTGGACGAACTCGACATCGCCGCGGGTCTGGAAGAGCTCGAAATGGGCGCCGGTCGCGTCGAGGTCGACGACAAGCGCATGATCAACGCCCGGGCCGACGTCAATCAGCTCGTTCCCTTCAAGTACGACTGGGCCTGGCAGAAGTATCTCGACGGCAGCGCCAATCACTGGATGCCCCAAGAGATCAACATGAACGCGGACATCGCCCTGTGGAAGAGCCAGGACGGCCTGACCGAGGATGAGCGGCTGATCGTGATGCGCTCGCTGGGCTACTTCTCCACCGCCGACTCCCTGGTGGCCAACAACCTGGTGCTGGCGGTCTACAAGCAGATCACCAATCCTGAATGCCGCCAATACCTGCTGCGTCAAGCCTTCGAGGAAGCCATCCATACCCACGCCTATCAATACTGCGTGGAATCCCTGGCCATGGACGAGGGCGAAGTCTTCAACATGTACCGGGAGGTCGACTCCGTGGCGCGCAAGTCCGCCTGGAGCCTGAAGCATACCCAAGCCCTGGGCCGCCCCAACTTCCAGACCGGCACCCCGGAAACCGACCAGGAGTTCCTGCGTAACCTGATCGGCTTCTACGTGGTCACCGAAGGCATCTTCTTCTACTGCGGCTTCAGCCAGATCCTCTCCATGGGTCGGCGCAACAAGATGACCGGCGTCGCCGAGCAGTTCCAGTACATCCTGCGCGACGAGTCCATGCACCTGAACTTTGGCATCGACATGATCAACCAGATCAAGATCGAGAATCCGCACCTGTGGACACCGGAATTCCAGGACGAAGTCACCCAGATGATCCTCGAAGGCACCCAGCTCGAGATCGAATACGCCCGGGACACCATGCCCCGCGGCGTGCTCGGCATGAACGCCGCGATCATGGAAGAATACCTGCACTTCATCTGCAACCGCCGTCTGGCGCAGATCGGCCTGAAGGAGCAGTTCCCGGGCGCGAGCAACCCCTTCCCGTGGATGTCTGAGATCATCGACCTGCGCAAGGAAAAGAACTTCTTCGAGACCCGGGTCACCGAATATCAGGTCGGCGGTGCGCTGAGCTGGGATTGATTTAGAAAAATTTGATCCTCGTATTCAGCAAGGGTCAATAAAAACGCCCGAAGCGGTAACTTCGGGCGTCTCGGTAGTAGCGCCATTCAACAATGATCGCGGTCATGCCATCACGCTCTGAAGGTGTTATCGTGTCCTGAAGGAGGTATTGCTCATGACCGAACACAAGAGCATCATCAAGCGCGTCTACATTCCTACCTACGTTCGCCAGCTACCCAACGGCGAGCGGGTCACGATTCCCGGCCATTACAAAGACTCGTTGCGTTGATAACTAGGCGCCCCATCCTCTCCCGGATGAGGCGCCTTGCATTGGCGGCTCGGCAATACCCAATCCAATTGATCGTTATCTTTCCGCTTCTTAACGCCTACACAAACCTCAACCAACACCTTCCCTGCTTTCGTTTTTATTCATAAATGTTTTAAATAGAACATTTACGAAAATACTCGACATAGTCATAAAGCTGCGCTACACACGCTTTTTTCTAAAGATTGGCGCTGCATAAGCCCGTTTTTTTAGACTAAAGGATAATGCCATGGAACAATAAGAGCATTGCTCCAATGGAATTCTGAGGCTACTCTCACCTTTGAAAACGAACATTAATGAAAATATTATGATCGATAAAGAAAACAAAATACGCACTTCCAAATTCCAAGATTCACTCCTGAAACTCCAGTGCTTGGGGTAATCGATCTGAATTTGCTGGGCGATGGCTCACGAACAATACAATTGGAGTAAAGCACCATGTCCCCTTTCCTGGGTGAAGTTTTCGGAACGATGATCCTCATTATATTCGGCGGAGGGGTCGTCGCCGGCGTGGTCCTAAAGCATTCGAAAGCCGAAGCGAGCGGCTGGATCGTCATCACCTTCGGCTGGGGCCTAGGGGTGGCAATGGCCATCTATGCGGTAGGCAAAATCAGCGGAGCGCATATCAATCCCGCGATCACGGTCGGTCTCGCGGTCATCGGTGAATTTCCCTGGGCCAAGGTGCCGATTTACATTCTGGGCCAGATGATTGGCGCGTTCATCGGCGCCGTAGTGGTGTGGCTGCATTATTACCCGCACTGGGAAGCCACCGAGAATCGAAGTGCCAAGCTGGCCGTTTTCTGTACCGATCCGGCCATTCCGCACACCCCTTCCAACCTGATGAGCGAAATCATCGGCACCTTCGTGCTGGTCCTAGCAGTGCTTGCCATAGGTGCCAATGAGTTTACCCAAGGGCTCAACCCGCTGATTATCGGACTGCTGGTGCTCGCCATCGGGTTGTCCTTGGGTGGCACAACCGGCTACGCCATCAATCCAGCCAGGGATCTGGGGCCACGTCTGGCGCACTTTCTCCTGCCTGTTGCCGGAAAGGGCGGCTCAAACTGGAAATATGCTTGGATACCGATCGTAGGGCCCTTGATCGGAGGTGCTGCGGGCGGACTTTTTTACCGCCATGTATTCATCGACGGCAACACGCTGGCCATGGCTATTGCCTTGACGGTGATTGTGGCATGTCTGTCCGTCGATTTCTTCGCCGCGAGGCGGTGGTCAGCAAAACGCGACGCTTCATCTACTAAGTTGGATTGAAAATCGTAACATCGACACCCGCAAGAAACACAACCATCAGAGACGCCGAGGCCAACACCATGGAAAAACAATACATCATGTCGTTCGACCAGGGCACGACCAGTTGCCGCGCTATTCTCTTTAATCATGATGCACAGATCGTGGGCACCGCTCAGAAGGAGTTCACCCAGTATTACCCGACACCGGGCTGGGTGGAGCACGACGCCATGGAGATCTGGGGCAGCCAGATGGGAGTGGCGCGCGAGGTACTCGAGACCCAAGGGGTCCTGCCTTCTCAGATCGCCGCCATCGGCATCACCAACCAGCGTGAGACCACCCTAGTCTGGGATCGCCACACCGGGCGGCCTATCTGTAATGCCATCGTCTGGCAGGATCGGCGTACCGCCGAGCTGTGCGACGAACTGAAGACGCGCGGGCTAGAGGACTACATACGCGAAACCACCGGCTTGGTGGTGGATGCCTATTTCTCCGGCACCAAGATTCGCTGGATCCTTGATAGCGTCGAGGGCGCTCAGGAACGCGCGGAGCGAGGGGAATTGCTGTTTGGCACCATGGATACCTGGATTTTGTGGAACCTGACCCGGGGCGAATGCCATATGACGGATGTCAGCAATGCGTCGCGCACCCTGCTATTCAACATTAATACCCTGAAATGGGACCAGCGCATGCTCGACGAGCTGAATATACCGGCCAGCATGCTGCCCGAGGTGCGCCCCTCCAGCGAGGTCTACGGCACGACGGGCGCCGAGATGTTCGGCGGCGCACGGGTACCCATCGCGGGTATCGCCGGGGACCAGCAGGCGGCGCTGTTCGGTCAGGCTTGCTTCGAGAAGGGCATGGTCAAGAACACCTACGGCACCGGCTGCTTCCTGCTGATGAACACCGGTGAGACCCCCGTGCCCTCGAAGTCAGGTCTGCTTACTACCATCGCCTGGGGAATGGACGGCAAGGTGGAGTACGCACTGGAGGGCGCCATCTTCATCGCCGGCGCGGCAGTGCAGTGGCTGCGTGACGAGTTGAAGCTCATCGATTCAGCGGAGGACTCGGAGTATTACGCCGGCAAGGTGGAAGACGCCGGCGGCGTCTATGTGGTCCCCGCCTTCGCCGGATTGGGCGCACCCTACTGGGATATGTATGCTCGCGGCGCCATCTTTGGACTGACCCGGGGTACCCGCAAGGAACACATTACCCGCGCCACTCTGGATTCTCTTGCCTATCAGACCCGGGACGTCATCGACGCCATGCAGACCGACTCGAGCATCACGTTGAAGGCCCTACGTGTCGATGGGGGCGCCGTGGCCAATAACGTCATCATGCAATCCCAGGCGGACATGCTCGGGGTCAATGTGGAGCGTCCGGTGATTACGGAATCCACTGCGCTGGGGGCAGCCTATCTCGCCGGCATCGCGGTGGGCTTCTGGACCAAGGACGAGGTCGCCACCAAGGGTGAGGTCGAGCACGTCTTCGAGCCCAAGCTGGATGCCGAACAGCGTGAGCGCAACTATCGGGGATGGAAGAAGGCAGTGCGGCGCACAATGAACTGGGAACGCGACGAGGCGGAGTAACCCCCTCACTATCCACTCGGGCAGCCCGATCGATGGTCGATTATCGCCTGAGCGGCTCTCTTCCGTGCTGATGGAGTCCATCTATGCAACTGCGTGATAGCAATATCGATAAACTTGCTGGTGAGACCTTCGATGTGCTGATTATCGGAGGCGGCATCAATGGCGCCTCCGCGGCCGCCGCTCTGGCCGGCAAAGGCGTCAAGGTGGCGTTGATCGATCGCGGTGACTTCGCTGGCGGCACCAGCATGCACTCCTCCAACCTGGTTTGGGGGGGAATCAAATACATGGAAAGCTACGATTTCGCGCTGGTCCGCAAGCTGTGCAAGAGCCGCAATCACCTGATCAAGAGCTTCCCCTCCACGGTCAAGGAGATCCGCTTCTTGACCACCATTACCAAGGGTTTTCGCTACCGTCCCAGTTATCTATGGGCCGGCACCTGGCTCTACTGGCTGATGGGCAACTGCTTTACGCAAATCCCGCGCTTTTTGACGCCTAAGTCCATCAAGGATCGCGAGGCGATCATCGATACCCAAGAGGCCGTAGGTGGATTCGAATATTCCGACGCCTATCTGCATGACAATGACGCGCGTTTCGTTTTCAACTTCGTGCGCACCGCGCTGAACCATGGCGCTGTGGCCGCCAACTATGTCGAATCCCAAGGTGCACAACGCGAAAACGATGGCTGGGTCACCCGAGCCCGCAATGTCATGAACGACACCACGTTCGATATTCGCGCCAAGGTGCTGATCAACGCTGCGGGCCCCTGGGTCGATCAACACAACGCTCTAAGTCAACAGGAAACAGAACACAAGCACGCCTACTCCAAAGGCATTCACTTGATCGTACCGCGGCTGACGGATAACCAGCGGGTGTTGGCCTTCTTCGACGACGAAGGCCGGCTATTCTTCGTCATTCCCATGGGGCGCCGCACCTGTATCGGCACCACCGATACTCGCATGGAAAGTCCGGAGGTACACGTCACCGACGAAGACGTCCAATTCGTACTGGATAATATCAACAAGCGCCTCACGCTGGACAAGGCGATTGGCCAGGACGACATCATCGCGACCCGTTGTGGCGTGCGCTCCCTGGCGGTCCAACCCAGCGGTGGCGGTAAGCGCGACTTTCTGCAACTGTCGCGCAAACACGCCATCGATACCGATGATGCGGATGCCCATATCAGCATCTTCGGTGGCAAGCTGACGGACTGTCTGAACGTGGGTGAAGAGATCGTCACCGAAGTAAAACGTCTTGGGGTGGCAATACCCTATCCGGATTACCGCTGGTATGGCGAGTCTCCCGAGTCGGTCAGGCAGGAGTTTTTTCATCAGGCCAAACTGATGGAACTGGATGCCCTGACGCCGGAAGAGTCGGTGGAATCCTTGTCGACGCGTCTATGGCGGCGCTATGGCGCCTACGCCCTGGATATGCTCGAGGATATCCGCGAGGACCCACGCCAGGGCGAGCTGCTGATCGAGGGCACCGAGTATCTGCGCTGCGAATTGCGTCAGGCCAAACACCGCGAAATGATCACCCGGCTGGAAGACTTCCTGCGCCGTCGCTCAAAAATATCGCTGGTCGTCGAACGGGATCGGATTCGCCAGTCACCGGGTTTGATGGAGGCCTGTGAGATCCTGTTCGGGGATCAGGCCAAAGAGCGCTTCGACGAGTACTTTGCCGATGCTTCCGACCAGCCGTTGGAGTCGCTGAGTGCCACTGCCGAGCCCAGCAATCCGGCACATTCCGAAACACTGCAGTGGTAGAGGTCCGCCGGTGGGTCAATCACGCCACTGGTCAACACAAATGAATGAGGAGATATTGTCATGGCTGCAAAACGCATTCTAATGCTGGTAGGAGACTTCGCTGAGGATTATGAGGTCATGGTCCCCTTTCAAGCGCTTCTAATGGTGGGACACCAGGTGGACACTGTCTGTCCGGGGAAGAAAAAGGACGATTACATCAAGACCGCCATCCACGACTTCGAAGGCGATCAGACCTATACCGAGAAAGCCGGACATAACTTCGCCCTTAACGCCACTTTCCAGGACGTCGAGGTTTCAAACTACGACGCCCTGATGATTGCGGGTGGGCGTGCCCCGGAGTATCTGCGACTGGACCCCGAAGTCATCAAGATGGTGCAGTATTTCGCTAGGGAAGACAAACCTATCGCCGCCGTTTGTCATGGCGCCCAGGTATTAGCTGCCGCAGAGGTAATTAAGGGACGCAAGGTGTCTGCCTATCCCGCCTGTTCGCCAGAGGTTCGGCTTGCAGGCGGTGAATTCGCCGATATCGACATCGATGCTGCCGAGACGGATGGCAACTTGGTAACGGCACCGGCCTGGCCGGCGCATCCGGCCTGGCTAGCGGCCTTCCTGAAGGTGCTGGGTACCGAGATCAAGCTGTAGGTACCTGCTCACTATCGTGAACAGGCCCTAAAAACATATCTATAACTTGTGAAATGGAGAGCGTCGTCTAATGGCGCTCCTTTTTTATGCGTTTCCTGTACTGCGCTTCGCCATCCAATCCTCGACGTCCGGAATGGCTATCTGGCAATCCTGGTCCAGGTAAGGCGAACTGATGATGAAGTCTGCGCTGGTTGCATTACAGGCGACGGGAATATTCCACAGGGCGGCCAACCGCAGCAGGGCCTTGATATCCGGATCATGGGGCTGAGGTGAAAAAGGATCCCAGAAGAAAATCAGCAAATCGAGCTTCTGCTCGGTGATAAGCGTGCCTATCTGCTGATCACCACCCAAGGGGCCGCTCATCATCGCTGCCACCGGCAACCCGAGATGCTGGGCGACTCGGGTTGCCGTCGTACCGGTACCCGTCAGTTCATGTTTTGCCAACAGGGCTTGCCAGCGCGCTGTCCATTCCAGCATCTCTTCTTTCTTGTCATCGTGGGCAATCAAGGCAATGCGCTTGCAGGCAGGAAGTGTGCGATGTGTCATTTTCCGGGGGTCAGAACGGGGCATGATGTTGTCTCGCTTGTTTTTGATCCAAGGAAATCCAGCCCCATCCTAGCATCGTGCATGCTATCAGCATCAGTTATTTCCACCTTGGCGATCACCACATTGTGCCTCTATTCGAGCACTATCGTGGTGTAATGCTTGCTAAGATACAACTCATGCGCCTGACGCAATATAGTGATATCCCTTGCTCTTTACTTTCATAATCGTGGTTGCCATGCCATCAGCTTGTCTTTCTTTCAAGTTTTTGAAACGTCTGCAACATCGCCTGCCACGCTTGAACGCCATCATCACACTTGTATTTTTCGCGATTGCCTTGCTGACATCCTGCTTTTCTCCACGACTGTTCGCTCAGCAATCCGACTCCGCTGACGTCACGGCGGTGATTGGCGCACGCGCCGTCCTCACGGACTGGTCGGATCCGCTGTCCGCCCTAGGCACGCTCCGGGCCAACGAGAGCGTGACGCTTTCGTCCACGGTGACCGATACCGTGGAAGCCCTCAATTTCGAGGGCGGCGAGAAGGTCTCCCAAGGCCAGGTGCTGGTACGTCTGTCGGCGGAGGAAGAGCAGGCCAATCTGCAGGTAGCGCAAACATTGCGCGAGGAACGGGCCAACGCGGTGGCGCGTTTGGCCAGGTTGCAGAAACGCGACCTGGCGGCGCTGGCGGATCTCGAGGACAGCAGAACCCAGCTACGCCAGGTCGAGGCGGAGATTCAGGCGCTTCAAGCAAGGCTCGATAACTACACAGTACGCGCCCCCTTCGATGGCGTAGTCGGCGCACGCCAGATCAGTGTCGGCACCCTGGTGACGCCGGGCAGCGAACTGGTGACCCTGGATGATATCGAACGAATGAAGCTCGACTTTCGTATTCCTGAAGTCCAGCTCGGCGCGATGGCTGTCGGCCTTCCCATTACGGCAACGAGCAGCGCCTATCCGGATCACCCTTTCAAGGGCACCGTCAGCATCATCGATTCCCGAGTCGATCCTGTCAGCCGCAGTGCCGGGGTACGCGCCCTGCTCGACAACGACGAGCGACTGCTGCGCCCGGGCATGCTGATGCGCATATCCGTCGCGCGGGCGACGCGTCAAACCCTGGTGATCCCCGAAAGCGCCCTGGTGCCAAAAGGTCGGCGCCAGTATGTGTGGGTCGTCCGCCAGGCAGAGAATGGCGAGGTCGAAGACGCCCCGGTCGAGCGACGGGAGGTGGAAATCGGCTCGCGGCGGGAGGGGGAGGTCGAGATTCTCGAGGGGCTCAGTGAAGACGACATGGTCGTCAGTCATGGCGGCGATCGTCTTCGGGAAGGCGTTCGGGTACGGTTGATCGGCGTCGTCGATGAAAATACCAGCGTCAGCGAGATTCTCGATACCCAGCGCAGCGAAGGGAGCGACTGATGCGGCTTTCGGATATTTCCGTTCGCCGGCCGGTACTGGCGATGGTCATCGCAGCGCTGATCGTCGCCTTCGGTCTGCTTGCCTTGACCCGTTTGCCGCTACAGGAATACCCCACCATCGATCCGCCCATCGTCAGCGTCGACACCCGCTATCCCGGTGCCTCCGCCAACGTGGTGGAAACCCGTATCACCCAGGTACTGGAAGACAGGATAGCAGGCATCTCCGGCATCCAGGTGATCTCCTCGACCAGCCAGGACGGACGCTCCAGCATCAGCGCCGAGTTCCGCCTCGACAAGAACATCGATGATGCCGCCAACGATATCCGTGACCGTATCGCCGGTGCTCGGGACGAGCTGCCCGACGAAGCCGAGGCCCCGGAAATCAGCAAGGAAGACGCCAGCTCGGATGTGGTGATGTGGTTGGTGCTGGCCGGCGATGGCTATACCACAGCTGAACTGACGGATTACGCCGATCGCTATCTGCTGGATCGCTTCTCGGTGCAGGAAGGCGTCTCCCGGGTGCGCATCGGCGGCGATCGGGAATATGCCATGCGGATATGGCTCGACAGCGATGCCCTGGCGGCGCGGAATCTGACCGTCGGCGATGTCGAGAGCACGTTGCGCGAAGAGAACGTCGAACTTCCCGGAGGCTCTCTGGAGTCGAGAGATCGCCAGTTCATCCTCCGCCTGCCCCGTAATTTTGCCACGCCGGAGGACTTTCAATCCCTGGTGCTGGACCAGGATGCCAACGGCTATCTGGTGCGGCTCAAGGATGTGGCCCGGGTCGAGCTGGGCACGGTGGAGGAGCGCTCCCTGTTTCGGGGCAACGGCGTACCGGTCATCGGGCTGGGAATCATCAAGCAGTCCACCGCCAACGTGATGGGGCTATCCGAATCGGTGCGGGAAGAAATGGCGCGTATTGCCCCCACCCTGCCCCCGGGCATGTCTCTGAGACTCAGCTACGATGCCTCGGAATTCGTCGCCGGGGCGATCGATGAAGTCGTCATCACCCTGGGAATCGCCATGGTGCTGGTGATGGTGACGATCTTCGTGTTTCTCGGCAACCTGCGCACGACCCTGGTGCCCCTCGTCACGGTTCCCACGGCCCTGATTGGCACCTTCGCCATCCTGGCCGCCCTGGGATTCACCATCAATCTGTTGACGCTACTTGCGCTGGTACTGGCGATCGGCCTGGTGGTCGACGATGCCATCATCATGGTGGAGAACGTTCATCGCCGCATGCATCTTCATGGCGAGACGGCACTGGTGGCCTCATTCCATGGCGCCCGGCAATTGAGCTTCGCCGTCGTCTCGACCAGCCTGGTCCTGATCGCCGTCTTCGTGCCGCTGAGTTTTCTGCAGGGCGATATCGGTCGCCTGTTCTCGGAATTTGCCCTCACCCTCGCCGCTGCAGTGGCTATTTCGACCTTGCTGGCGTTGAGCTTGACGCCGATGCTGACCTCGAAGATTCTCTCCTCCGAGATGCATGAAAGCGCCATGGCGCACCGCGTGACGCTGGTACTGGAAGCCTCTCAGCGCGTCTATCGTCGCTTGCTGGAACGAGCCCTGGGCTTGCGTTGGTTACTGGTGGCCATTTTCGCTGCGCTGCTCGCCGCCACCGCCTGGCTCTATCCGCTGCTGCCGGCAGAATATACCCCGCGGGAAGATCGCGGCACCTTCTTCGTCATCGTCTCCGGACCGCCCGGAGCCACCTACGATTACATGCTGGACTACATGAACGAAGTCGAGGCGCGTCTTCTCCCCCTGCGTGAAAAGGGTGAAGTCGATCGAATATTGGTGCTGGCGCCGCTCAGTCGCGGTGGGCCTAGCGAGAATTTCAACACCGGCTTCGTCATTGCAGGGCTCAGTGACAGGTCCCAGCGTCGTGCCGCCTGGCCGATCATGGACGAGATCGGCGAACGTCTCGACGATTTGCCCGGCGTGCGGGTTTTCCCCATCATGCGCCGCGGCTTTGGCGGCAGCACCGAACAGGCGATGCAGTTCGTCCTGGGGGGTGGTACCTACGAGGAGCTGGTGGAATGGCGCGACACCCTGATGGCCCATATTCGCGAGAACAACCCCAGGCTGCTCAACCTGGAGAGCGACTACGAAGAGGATCAGCCGCAACTGCAGGTCGAGATCGACTACACCCAGGCAGCGGATCTTGGCGTCACCGTCACGGAAATCGGCCGCACCCTGGAAACTCTCTTGGGCGGGCGCAGTGTCACTCGCTTCGTCGACCGGGGCGAAGAGTACGATGTCATCCTGGAGGCGGAGCGTGACGCCAACTCGACACCCAGCGCATTGGACAATATCCGGGTGCGTTCAGCGCGAACCGGCCAACTGATCCCCCTTTCCAACCTGGTGACGCTGACGGATTACGCCGGGCCCAGCACCTATAGCCGCTACAACCGCCTGCGGGCAATCACATTGCAGGCGGATCTGGCGGACGGTTATTCCATGGGGGAAGCCCTTGCCTATCTGGAAGCGACGGTGGACGAGATTCTGCCCCCGGGCGCGCAAACCGACACCAAGGGCGCCGCGCGGGATTATCAGGAATCCAGTGGCGAGACCACCTTCCTGTTCGTACTGGGCGTCGTGGTGGTATTTCTCGTCCTGGCGGCCCAGTTCGAGAGTTTCGTGCATCCCCTGGTGATCATGCTCACCGTGCCGTTGGCCATTGGCGGTGCACTGCTTGGGCTCTATCTGACCGGCCAATCCCTGAATATCTACAGCCAGGTGGGACTGGTCATGCTGGTGGGACTCGCGGCCAAGAACGGCATTCTGATCGTCGAATTCGCCAATCAGTTGCGGGACGAAGGCCGCGAATTCCGCGACGCCCTGATCGAAGCCTCTCTGACACGGCTACGGCCGATTCTCATGACGTCCGTCACCACCATCGCCGGTGCCGCGCCACTGATTCTTTCCTCCGGCGCCGGCGCCGAAACCCGGCTGGTACTGGGTACGGTGATCTTCTGCGGTGTTGCCGCCGCGACGCTATTCACCCTGTTCGTGGTGCCGGTGGCCTATGACCTGTTGGCACGTCATACCGGCTCGCCCCAGGCGATCTCCCGGCGTCTGGAGCGCGAAATGGATACGCCGCGCTACTGACGCCTGACCGACACCGCGTTGACCAGCAACTTAGCGTGTGCAGGGATCAGTGTCACTGCGCCAGAAACTGCCGGATATCGTCTCCTGCCTGCTCGATGGATAAGACGCCATCCAGATGGCCCCGATCGCCTTCCAGCACCACCTCGCTGACCGGCGTGCCATCTGCGGCTATCTGATCGATGGTCTTGTCGACCAACTCGGGAAAGAACACCAGATCGTCTTCGCTATAGATCATCAAGGTTGGCGCCTCGATGGCCGCGAGCCCTTCCTCTACATCACCACTATCCCCGGTGACGAAGAGCTGGTTGGCCTTGACCAGATATAACAGATGATTGGCATCGGCAACCTTGGCGCGGCTGGCAGCGGCATCATCGAGTATCTTCTCGAAACGATAGCGCGCCTCGAGGCTGCTGGCCGGGTCCACGTCCTCCTCGGCCCACTGCCGGCCATAGGTGTCGTTGGCCCACTGCCAGTGATTGGCTTGCAGGGTGATTAGCTTGAGTGACTCCCGCAGCCCCTGGGTTGGCGGATCGCCGGCATAGTAATCGCCTTCGTTCCACTTAGGGTCAACCTTGATGGGTGCCGCCCAGGCGTTCAGCCAGCCGATCAGGTAGGCATTGGCGACCCCTGAGCCAATCACCGGGATTAACCGCTCCACCTTATCGGGATAGGCACTGGCCCATTCATAGGCCTGTAGCGAGCCCATGGAAGCGCCCATCACCGCATGCAGACTGTCGATATCCTGGCTCTCCAACAGCGCCTTTTGCACTTCGACGAAGTCGCGAATGGTGACGATGGGGAAATCCAGTCCCCAGGGCTCGCCGGTCTGAGGGTTGACCGTTGCCGGACCGGTGGTCGTCACCTTGGGATCCTTGGCATTCAGGTTCACCAAGGTATCCGAGGCGATGATGTAGTACTTATC
The DNA here is from genome assembly GCF_049808615.1 of Halomonas sp. GXIMD04776. Classification (NCBI taxonomy): domain Bacteria; kingdom Pseudomonadati; phylum Pseudomonadota; class Gammaproteobacteria; order Oceanospirillales; family Halomonadaceae; genus Halomonas; species Halomonas sp. GXIMD04776. Next base: position 246,019 of record NZ_JBNCAN010000001.1, read on the forward strand.
GGTATCCAGCGGCTTGCCCGGCCCGATGATGGTATCCCAATAGCCGGGGGCGGTGTCATCCTCGCCGTAGCGTCCCGCCGCGTGGCTGGTGCCGGAGAAATAATGGGTGATCAGTATGACGTTGTCCTTGTCTTCATTCAGGGTTCCGTAAGCCTCCCAACCGACCTTGAGTGAGGGTATCTCCTCGCCGCCTCGAGTAGTGTAGCGGTCCATCTCGAAGACCTGCTTTTCGACCAGCTCGTCATAGCCGATGGCCAGGCTGCTACCAAGCAGAAGCAGGCTGGCCATCAGCCCGGGAATTGCCCAATGCCAAGGCATCTCGAATGCGCTTTCATCGATGCTCTTCATATATATCCCCTTGCCTTTCGTCGCAATAAAAAAGGGCAGACCTCATTGGCCTGCCCGTTATTCTCATCTTCTCAACGAACGCGCTACCCCTTGGGGCCGAACAACAGCCAGAGGATCAAACCGATCAACGGGAAGAAAATGAGTACGATTATCCAGATGACCTTGGCCAAGGTGCTGGCACCGCTTTTCGCCACTTTGACAATGGCCCAGATAACGATGATCAGCCAGATCAGACTCAGCAGACCACCAAAGGCGTTACCCAGACTACCGAACAAGTTATCCATATTCCTCTCCTTGGTGAATCACTATCCCTTGGGGCCGAACAATAGCCAGATGATCAGACCGACCAGCGGGAACACCAGCAGCACGATGATCCAGATTATCTTGGCAAGCGTACTTGCCGCACTCTTGGCGACCTTGACGATGGCCCAGATAAGAATGATCAGCCAGATCAGGCCTAGTAAGCCACCTACTTCGATACCCATATGCATACTCCTTATGCAACGAAAGGGATTGGCCTATTCATAAGTAGCATAACTTATTGAATCGGCACAACCGTAGCCAAGTTGCGTCGACGCGATATACCGACCTGCTATCCGTCGACAGCTACCGCAAGCTGCTCTGAAAGAAGCTGTCTAGAAAGGACCGCGATTGATCGTCGACAGGGCTTCGTTCACCTCGAAGACCCAGGCCTGTATACCGTCGATATCCATCTCCTTGAGCCGCTGGCTATGCTTTTCGAGATAGGACTCGGCCTGGTCTCGGGTATCGAACAGATAAACGCCACCGGCCAGTTGCGCCGCGGAGTCTTCCGTCCAGAGCTTCCAACGAAACCCCGGCTCGTCGTTGATGCTGTGCGCCAGAGCCTGCATGGCTTCGGCCATTTCCTCACCGAAAGGCCCCTGGAAAGGAAAGTGGATCTGCAGTACGACGGCCATGATGTACTCCTCTAAAGGATGGCTGCTTGTGCATGTCCTACCTCAGCCTTGACTTGCCGGATCATCGATCATCTGTCCAAGCCACGTCCGGGTCGACTTCGTAACTCCACGGCAGACCGGAATTACGCCAGCCGCTCTTGGCCCGCACACCCTTGGAGTCACCGCTATCGAGCTTTCCACCCTCGAAGCCGTCGGTGACCGAATAGACCTCTTCGAAGCCCATCGCGGCAATCAGATCGGCAGCCGGGGCGCTGCGGGTAGAGCCGGAACGACACATGACGATCACCGGGTCCTCGGGTGCCACGCCCAGGGCATCGAGCCTGGCGCGCACCTGCTCCTCGAAGCGGTTGTTGCGTACCATGGGCCAGGTGCCACCCTGCTCATCGAACCGGGTGCGGTCCGCCAGCACCCAAGGCACATGAATACCCGTGGGCTCGGCAAAACCTGTGAACTTGATCTCCACCGGATCGCGAACGTCGATCAGCACGGCGCGCTCGTTATCTTGCATCAGTGCATGGGCCTCCTTGGCGGTCACGTAGAGTCCCTGCCGGGTTTCCCGATAGGCAGGAATTTCCTCATCCTCTGCCGCCACGGGGCCGGCCATCAGCATCAGCGACAATACGGAAAGACCCAAAAGATGTAGCGGCTTTTTCATAACTATTTTCTCTAAGCTAATAACATTTACAACAATCAGCTTAGCGCTTGTTCCAGAGCGTGTCATGCGTCATATCGACATACTTCCGCCGGCCACAGCCGTTCGATGTCAGCCTCGGCCTGCCGGACTCAACACCATCTTGGCACCGCGGATTTCGATATCGAAACGTTTAAGGAAGCTCATCCCCAGCAGTGCCGTGTCTCCCACGAGTCCCGGATTTATCGAACCGCGCACGTCTTGTGCGCTTAGGCCGCCCAGGGTGATCTCATCGATCGTGGTCAGGTGCCCTCGAACGCGACCGTTGGCGGTATTGAACTCGGCGACGGCACCCCGCCGTAATCCAAGTTGCTCGGCGAGCGCGGTAGGCACCGAGACCAGGCTTGCCCCGGTATCAAGCAGGAACTCCACGGGTTGCCCGTCGATGCTCCCCGTCGCCACGAAATGCCCCGAGGCATTACGCTCCAGCGTGATGGGCCCGGCTTTCCCCCCTGCGAACTGGGCCAGATCGGCATTGGGATTACGGCGTTCATCGAGGTGTCCTTGAAACCACCAGACACCCAAGCCCATCACGATCAGCCAGAACAGCAGCATCATGCCGAGCCCGAGCCGGCGTAACGCCTTATCTTCGTCGTTCAAGATGACTCCGGCGGCCCCTTGAGCTCGATGGTATTGCCCTCAGGATCGTTCACATAGATCGATGGTCCCGTGCCCTCGGCACCATAACGCTGCACGATCTCGCCGGGGTCGACACCCCGTTCCTGCAGATACTGACGAATGGCCTCGCCATCGAAGGGCTCAAGGCGCAGGCAGACATGATCCACATTGTGCCCTTCCTCGCCTGGAGCAGCGCCGCCCATGCGACCGAGCTTGCCTTCCACCGGCACCAGGTCGATCAGCGAACGACCCGCGCGCAGCTGAATCAGGCCTATCTCCTCATTGGCTTTCTCGAGGGGACAATTCAGTACCTTTTCATAGAAGTGCTGCATCGCCTGCGGGTCTTTCACCCGCAGAACGACATGATCGATATCGCGAACATGGATCATGCGCTGCTCCCTCCTCGTTCAACGTTGGCCGTTTGAGTAAACGCTAGCCGCTTACAAGGCATCATCGGGCTTCATATGGCGTCACCAGAGCTGGCATCGTTGCCGCGCTCGAGCCGATGAATCGCCTCGCCGCCCTGACGTGCCAGCACCTGCAGACGGTCGATTTGCTCGTCGAGGCGCGGTAGCGCTTCGCGACGATAGCGCGAAACATCGTCGATGGCCGCCAGCACATCGCCGAAAGCCTGTTCGAGCTTTTCCATGTCGAGCATGGTGGCGGCAGAACGGTTCTGGATCTCCACCCCCTGATTGCGCAGGGACTTGGCAGTGCCGGCGATCATATCCGAGGTAGTCGCATTGAGCGCTTCGACGCGATCGAGCACCAGGCGCTGATTGGCCAGGGCCAACGCCACAGTCACGGCAACGGTGAGCGCCGAGACGGTGACGTTGATGGCGCGATCCACCCCACGAATGAGCTCACGGTTGTTGCGGATGACCACTTCCAGCGCCAACACTCCCTGTTGGCTGACGGCCAATTGCTGCTGCAGATCGACGATGCGCTGACGCAAGGGAAAAAGCAGTTCCTCCTCGATGAAGGCGCGCTGAGGATCATCCTCTTCTAGCGCTATCATCCGCGCCTCCAGGCGCTCATCGACCAGTCGACCCAAAGCGATCTGATGCTGCAACTGAGCGAGAATATCGCGCAATGCCGTCTGATCATCGCTCAGGGTCAGGTTGTCGCGACGCAGCATGTCGCGCCCGTCTTCCAGATCACGGATGATGGCATCCAGGGCTTCCTGGGCGCTTTCATATTTACGGAAATAACGCTGCAGATTGTTGCCAACGCCGGGAATGCGCGCCAGCAGCCGGTCGAGCCCGCCCCGGGTCAGGGTTTGACGGTTGGGATCGAGCTCGGTCATGCGTTCGCGCAGGCTGGTCAGCGCCTGGGCCACCGGCCCACCATCGTCACCGTGATGGGCGAGCTTGCGAATGGGGGTTTGCAGCATCTCGCTGCGATAGGCGGCCTGGCGCTGTATGTCGCTGCCCATCTCGTCCACGGCACGACGCTGACGCTCGGCGCCATCCTCGACGTGCCTGGCACTCAACAGATCGTTGACGAAGGCATCGGCCTCGGCGCCCAGTTTCGCCTCGTCATCTTGTATATTCCGCGATTCGAACTCGCCCTGCAGATGCGTTGCGATCTCGTCCGCCGGCGGCAAACGCAACTGTCCCGCCATCTGGGTCTTATCACGCTCACCACTCATAAGCCCGTCATCCTCCAGGTTCTGAACATACGATATCCCATCAGCGCTGGCGTCCATAACGCTCGGCTCGCTCGACGAAATGACTCAGATCGCGCAAGGCCTGATCCGCATCCACCGAGGCCTGGGGCCGTCCGGTGTCGATACGCGCCATGGCCACGGCGGCATCGTCCAAGGCGGTCAGGGCGGCTTCGTTGCGTGCGCTCAACTCATCCAGGTGCTGCTGGGTTTCAGTCAGCAGGGTCAGGCGTCGTTCCAGGGTGGCGCGTTCAGTCAGACTCAGGCTGTTGCGCTCCCTGGACAGACGACGACGCACGAAGTCACCGTCCACACCGGCGATGCCGCTGGCCTGAGCGGCCATGCGGGTGAGGTTGTCCACTGCGCCGAAACACACCTCCGCGATCAAGGTACGCGAACGCTCGAAGGCGAGTTCACTTCTATCGAAGCGCTCGAGCAACACATTCGTGACGCGCAGGTAACGGCTATATAAACGATCCGCCTGCACGGCAAGCTGAGGTTGGCTCACGGCAATCAGGCGCTCTTTGGCGGCACACAGTGCGCGGATGACATCGTCGGCATTCGCCGGAGGATGTTGCGGGTCGAGAGTGGCGCCGCCCTTCTCGCTTGCTTCTTGAGCATGTTGTTGCTCACGGCGCGCCGCCTCGGCCGCGAGCTGAGCTTCGAGACGGCGCTGCTTGCGCTTCATCAACCAGCCACGAATACGTCGCTCCAGCGGTACGGCGACTGCCAATGCGCCTAGCCCGGCAAGCCAGCCCAGCAAGCTGGGGCCAAAACCGCCCCACAGGGAGGTCAACCACAACAGCATGGCGATGAATGGCACCGTGAGCCAGTAGCGAATGATGACCTGGAAACGATCCGGCGTCAGTGTGCCAAGGGCAAGCCGGGGATTGATCATGCCGATCAGGAACCAGGGCAAGCAGGTGATGAAAAGCCCGTAGGCAAAACCTTGAAAAAATCCGAGCATGGATGCGAGGCCTGTCGACTCAGGAACGATTAGATTACCGCGACAATGCGTGTTTCGTATGGTTTAGAGAAGAAATATGGGCTTGGCGTTCGTTTTTCCACCAACGGAGCCACAAGTATTGTCGTCATTGGTCAACGTAATGACTGGCCAGCGTTCCAGTGATTAAATAACACCTTGGTTCGTAGGGGACGCGACAGCCAGATTGACCGGGCATTTGCCCACCGATCCGGATTCAACAGAGAAGGAGCTCTGCATGAAGTCGATTTTCACTGCTGCCTTGATGATACTTTTCATTACCGTCAACGCCCAAGCTCAGACGGACACTCTCTCCCAACGCTGCGATAAGGTGCTGGATATCACCGATACTAGCTCCTCGGCCGCGCCTCTCACCCTCAATGCCAATGAAAGCCTGTGCCTGGATAGCCGCCAGATCGCGACCTGGTTCGTCGACCAAGGCGGCTGGACGAGCGTCCTGACGCAGGATGGCCGCTACTGGCAACTGACACCCCCTGGTCCTACCCGCGCCATCTTTACCCTGCACCTGCCCTCCGGTGATCAGCGCAAGCTCCGGGTGGCTGTCAGTCCGGCCGAGAACGTGGAGGACGAACCGTCGCAGAATTAGTCATTCGCCACCAGTTGGGTAACAAGCTCTGTACCTGGGGCCGGGCGAAACGATCGTCGATGAGATGGATCACGCCGCGATCCTCTTGGGTACGGATAACGCGCCCGGCGGCCTGGATCACCTTTTGCAGGCCGGGGTATAGATAGGTGTAGTCGTAACCGTCGCCGAACAGCGCGCCCATGCGCTGCTTGAACTGCTCGTTCACCGGGTTCACCTGAGGCAGCCCTAACGTGGCGATGAATGCACCGATCAGACGCTCGCCGGGCAGGTCGATGCCTTCGCCGAACACCCCGCCCAATACCGCGAAGCCTATGCCCCGGCCGCCCTCGTCAAAACGCGCGAGAAAATCCAGCCGCGCCGATTCATCCATGCGTCGCGACTGAGTCCAGACGGGAATATCCGGATGACGCTGACGGAGCATCCCAACGACCTGCTCGAGGTACTCGAAGCTGCTGAAAAACGCCAGATAGTTGCCCGGCTGGGCTGCGAACTGATTCGCCATCAACTCGACGATGGGCGCCAAGGAAGCCGCACGATGATGAAAGCGCGTCGAGACCCGGCCGGCGACCAGCACCGATAACTGCTCGGCGCGAAACGGCGATTCCACTTCCAACCAGGGTGTGTCCGTCGGCAACCCCAGTAGATCCCCGTAGTAGCGGCTCGGGCTCAGGGTCGCCGAGAACAGCACCGTGGCCCGGGAAGCCTCGAAGCGCGGCGTGAGAGATGCCGCCGGCACGACATTGCGCAGGCACAGCGTCGACATCCCGCCCCCGCGCCTGCCGGGCCGCAATGTCATGTCGAACAATGAATGATCGTCGAACAATTCGGCGACGCGGCAGAAGTGCATGGTGTCGAAATAGAAGGCCTGCAGCATGCCATCAAGACCGGCGGGCTGCTCGGTAAGATAATCGGTGATGCTGGCAACGGCGTTATGCAAGGCACTCAACAACCTCGTCGGGAGCGAGTCGAGCACGCGATAGTCCGAAGACGCTCCCTCCTCCTTGACGCTTTTGTTGAGATCCCGCCACTGGCGATCGACGCGGTCCAACGCCCTCTTGAGCGCCGCGGGTGCTGCCCTGCGCAGCGCCTTGAAGGCGGCCTGATCCAGTTCGGCGCTGTACATGCGCCGGGCGCGCTCGACCAGGTTGTGAGCCTCGTCCACCAGCACCCCGATCCGCCATTGATTGGCGACGGTGAGACCGAAGAGCATGGCGTTGAGGTCAAAGTAGTAGTTGTAATCCCCTACCACCACATCGCTCCAGCGCGTCAGTTCCTGGCTCAAATAGTAGGGGCAAAGGCCATGTTCCAACGCAACGCCCCGCAGTGCCGCCTGGTCGAGCGTTCCCATTTTCACTGCCGCCTGGCGAGCCCCGGGCAGGCGATCATAGAAGCCGTTGGCCAAGGGACAGGCCTCGCCGTGACAGGCCTTGTCGGGATGCTCGCAGGCCTTGTCCCGGGCCACCAGCTCGAGCACTCGCAGGGGCGACGGTTCTTGTTTACGCTCTAGCTCCTGTTCGGGCATGAGAGCGGACAGAGCGTGCAGGGCCAGTCGGCGACCAGGAGTCTTGGCGGCCAGGAAGAACAGCTTGTCCAGGCGCTGGGTGGGTAGCGCCTTGAGCATGGGAAACAGCGTGCCCAGGGTCTTGCCGATGCCGGTGGGCGCCTGCAGCATCAGGCATCGCCCGGTACCGACCGCCTTGTAGACTGCCTCGGCCAGGGGGCGCTGGCCGGTGCGAAAGCTCGCGTAGGGGAAGCTCAGCTCGCCCAGGGCGCGATCGCGATCCGCCCGGTGCGCCAGCTCCTGATCGGCCCAGGCGATAAAGCGCTCGCACTGCCGCTCGAAGAAGCTCTCCAGCTCCGTCGCCGCAAACACCTCGCTGAGCGGCGTTTCCCGCTGGCTGACAATGTCGAAATAGACCAGGGCCAGACGAATCTCGTCTATCCCCCGGCTCTGGCACAGCAGATGGCCATAGATCTTTACCTGAGCCCAGTGCAGCGCACGGTGATTGGCCGGCATCAGCGCCAGGTCGCCGCGAAAGGTCTTCACCTCCTCGAGCTGGTTGCGCGCGGGATCATAACCATCCGCACGGCCACGCACCCGCAGGTGGCGATAACTCCCCTCGAGGGGAATCTCACGCTCATAATCGTCCCCGCGGCGCGCGGCCACCAGCGCATGACCGGCGATCCCCTCTCGAGCGGAGGGCGACGGCGTGAAACGCAGATCGAGATCGCCGGCCTTGGCGGTGAATTCGCAGAGGGCGCGAACCGCAACGCTGTAGTTCATATCCTGGCTTCGCCGTGCTGCCACTGTACATAACATACCGTGACTGGCATCCCATGCTCGGCGCAGAAGGCCAGCCAGCGCAGCTGATTGTCCTGCAGGCGATCTCCCGGCCCTTTCACCTCGATCATCCGGTAGCGCTGTCTGGGATCATCCTGCTCGGGCCAGAATTGGATCAGATCCGGCAGGCCGGCGCGATTGGCCTTGATATCCCGCAGCAGGCGTTCGAACCAACGCTTGAGATGGTCGGCGGGAAAACAGGCCAACGCCTGCTCCAGTAGCGCCTCACTCAGGATGCCCCAGTGCACGAAGGGCGATTGCAGACCCTGTTTGGCGATGAAGTTCTCGCGAATCGTTTCCAGGTAGGCATTCGAATCAAGCTGGGCCAGACAGGCGGCGAACAACTCCTCGCGACGAGCATGGAAATCCGGCCGCAGCAGATCCGCCGGGCCGGCGTGAAACGGGTGGAAGAAGGCGCCGGGCAGCGGCGCGAAGATCGCTTCCCAGCAAAGCAGGCCGAACAGCGAATTGATCAGCCCATTCTCGACGTAATGAACGGGCCCTTTCATCTCATCGAAATGCTCGCGCACCACGCTCTCAACGCAGAGGGGACCCTCGGGGCGTGGCAGTATCAAATCGATGCGCTCGACGGTTGCATTGGGCTCAGGCTGCAATTTGGGCAGACCCAGCTTGCGCCGCAGGCGCGGCAGAACTCGTTCGAGATGCTGAGACTCGGCCTCGCTTTCCGGCGCTTGCTTCATCTCGCGAGCCAATTCCAGGGCGGTGTCGAATGCCTCGAGGCGTTCCAGCACTCGCAGACGGCGAGATCGGGCACCGGGATGGATGCAATCGGCATACAGCGCCAGCGCGGTTTCCAGCAGCGCAGCGCGCTCGCAGTGCTGTCCCAGCAGGAACAGCAGCTTGGCGCGTCGGGATTCAAGCCAAGGGTTGTCGGCGAAAGATGGCGGCACCTCAGCGAGCACATCTTCCAGTGGCACGCCCGCCTCGAAACGCTCCCGGCAGGCGTGCAGATGCAGATAAGCCTCCACATCGTCGCGACTCTGGAAGGCCCGGGAGTCATGGGTGAACGCCACGCGTTCATAACGAAAGACGCCCAGGTCGGCCAGCACGAATTCCGACCAGTCCTGGCGCAGATTGCCGAAGAACATCAGGCGCAAGCGATCACACAGGTCCATCAGCGGCAGCACATAGACGCAGTCATCACTTTGCGGGTACCAGGCACCAAAACGTCGGGTATCTTCAAAGGAGGGTCTGAGTCTCTCGAACAGTTCGGCCTTTCTGAGCGTCGCGCTGCCGATGTGGTCTTTGAAGGCGTCGACAAGTTCGGCCTTGGTCAGCAGGCCGAACAGCCGCTCCAGGCTCAGTTCCGGCGTGTCGTCGATCAACCCCTGGGCAATCAATGACTCGGCCGCGTCCCGGGTCGAGCCGATCTCGGAATAAGCGAGCTTGCTGGCCCGAAACAACGTCCCCTTGCGCATGATCATGCGCACCAGCAGGGCCTGGGAGGCACGGGGCAACGCGCGAAAGGACGCAATGAAGCCAAGTTCCCTAGCATCCAGCAGATCGCCGCAACGCTCCCCGACCCAATCGAGCACGAAGCGAAAGTTGATCAGATAGTAAAAGGGATCGTCCACCGACGCTGCGAAGGAGTGGGAAGCCAAAGCACTGTTCATTTATCCATGATAGCAAGGAATGGATGGCTGGCAACAAGTGAATGGGATCAGCTCAGCGATTCCATTTTACGACGTCAATGAACCCAGTCTTCATAGACCAAGCCCGTTACACGACTGAACTCGCGCACATTACTGGTCACCAATATACAGCCGCTAGCGATGGCATGGCCTGCAATGGCGCTGTCATTGTCGCCTATCGGCGTTCCTGCCTCGGTCAATTGACGCTTGGCCTCGAGCGTGGCATCTATCGCCGTCTTGTCCCAAGGCAAAATGGCATCGAGTCGACACACAAATTCGTCCACGAGCTGCTTGTGCTTGGGTGACGCTTTCTTACCTATCTGGCCGTAGCGCATTTCTGCATAGGTAATGGCCGATATGACGATTCTATTCTGCTTGCCAACTTCCTCGGTCAGGCGTTGCAGTAGCGATTCGGGGTGGTCGCGCATGATGAATGAACAGATACACGTATCGAGCATATAGGTATTCACGGCTCGAAACGTCCTTCGTCAGTGACGATCGGGGGGCGTTCCTTCAAGAAATCAGCATCTGCCTCGGGCAGCGTTCTTAACGAACGCCAACTAGGACGGACAGGACGTAGCGTGATGGTATCGCCATCGCGGAGGATTTCTAGCTCAGTGACATCCTCGAACTCCATGTCCTTGGGCAGGCGAACAGCTTGATTCTTGCCATTCTTGAATATCGATACAGTGCGCATAGAAAGTCTCCAACTCGGATACAGCCTTGAATATGCAGAATCCCATCACCCTATGCAAGGCATATGCAAATGATTGCAGTTAATCATCACACACTATCAGCGAGAGTCGAAACGCTTACGTAATCAGCAACCAGCTCCCCTCGTAGTGACATGTCGTCGCAGTAACGCAAATGAGGTTGAGAATAGCTATCATTGTCAGGCAGGATCTTATCCCGCTAACATTAGCTTGGAGCCTTCATGAAACCCTTGATTCTTGCCGCCCTGCCGCTTTCCCTATCGCTGTCCCTTGTTGCCACCCAGGCCCAGGCCCTCGAATACCCCATTGGCAAGCCGAAACTGGAGCATGGCATGGAGATCGCCGCGGTCTACCTGCAGCCGGTGACCATGGAGCCCGCGGGCGACTTGCCCGCCGAGAAGGCCGACGTACATTTGGAAGCGGACATTCACGCCTTGGAAGACAATCCCAACGGCTTCGCGCCGGGAGCCTGGATCCCCTATCTCGACATCGACTACACCCTCATCAAACAGGGCAGCGAAGAAGCCATCGAGGGTAGCTTCATGCCGATGATGGCCAACGACGGCACCCACTACGGTGCCAACGTCAAGCTCGACGGGCCCGGCAAGTACCACCTGACCTACACCATCACCTCGCCCCAGTTGAAGCGCCATATCGACAAGGAAACCGGCGTGACGCCCTGGTACGACACCTTCCAGGTCAACTATGACTTCGTCTACGCCGGTACCGGCAAGAAAGGCGGTTATTGATTCGATCCATTCCCGGAGTCCTTTTATGAAGACAGCACTACATGGTTTGTTCCTGCTGGCCCTGGCGACTGTTCTTATTCAAGCCCAGGTTCAGGCCGCCGGCCTGCCGGCTTACGATCTTGACTTGCACAACGGCGAGCTCAAACCTCAGGAGCTTCACGTCAAGGCCGGCGAGCGTTTCAAGATCAACCTGCATAATACCGGCAATACCCCGGTGGAGTTCGAAAGCCGCTCCCTGAGAAAGGAGAAGGTCATGGGCCCTGGGGTCGACTCCTTCGTGGTGATCCACCCGCTCAAGCCCGGGAAATACGACTTCTTTGACGAGTTTCATCTGCCCGATGCACAAGGCCTCGTCATCGCCGAATGATTCAGGAGTCCCATCGTGAACGAACAGGTACTTTTCATCGTCTGGCGCGAGAGCGTCGAGGCGATTCTGGTCGTAGGCATCGCCTACGCCTGGCTGAAACAGTCCGAGGCCCGCATCGGATTGCGCTATCTCTGGCTGGGTGTATTCGGCGGTCTGGTACTGGCGGGTCTCATGGGCGTGGGTCTGATGAGCGCCGGCAGCTTTCTGCAGGGTCCGGCCCAGGACATGTTTCAGGCCGCCATGGTCTTGATCGCCTGCGTCTTGATCGTGCAAATGGTGCTATGGATGCGCGCTCATGGTCGCACCCTGAAAGCGGACATGCAGCGCGGCTTGCAGGATTCCGTGACCCAATCCCGTTATTGGGGTATCGCGCTGCTGGTCGCCATCGCCGTGGCCCGAGAAGGCTCCGAGACCATGGTATTTCTCTACGGCATGGGCATGGCTCAATTACAAAGCGGTGGCATCGGTGGTTTTGTGTTGTCTGCTGCGGTCGGTTTCGTACTGGCGCTGATCACTTTCTGGATACTGCAACTGGGTACTCGGGTGTTTTCCTGGAAGCTTTTTTTCCGCATTACCGAGACCATGCTGCTGTTTCTCGCCGCCTCGCTGCTCGTCTCCGGCCTCGAGCGTCTCATTGGCCTGGGACTGTTGCCCACCGGTCCGGATCCACTATGGGATACCAGTGCCTGGTTGGATGATGGCAGCGGAATCGGCGGCATATTCGCCTCCTTCGCTGGATATCGTGCCTGGCCACCGTTCACCGTGGTCGCCGGCTACGCGGTCTACTGGATCGCGATACTCGGGCTTTTACGCTGGCAGCGTCGACGCAACCAGTCCTCGCCTCGGCCGACACAGGCGATTGCCGCGGAGCAGCACTGATGAGCGCCTGCCAAATCTCAGGCCAGACTTCAGCCCCGCGCAACCCTAGATTGGCTGCCCTGGGCCACGCCATGCAGCGTCATCGAAAGGCGATTCAGGCCATCCAATGGGGCGTGGTGGGACTGTATGCCTTCTTGCTGCTGGTGCCGGCCTGGCTTCCCCTGCCGGATCATCGCGCACATATTCTCTCCAATCTGACGGTCTTCGCCGCCTTCGTGTTCTGGGGCATCTGGTGGCCATTCGTGCTGGTCAGCATGGTGCTGTTCGGGCGGCTCTGGTGTGGCGTATTCTGCCCGGAAGGATCGCTGTCGGAAGCCGCCAGCCGGATCGGCCTGGGCCGTCCTATTCCTCCCTGGATGCGCTGGAAGGGCTGGCCTTTCGTGGCCTTTCTCGGCACCACGCTGTATGGCCAGATGGCCAGCGTCTATCAATATCCCACTGGGGCGCTGGTGGTGCTGGGAGGCTCCACCGTGGCCGCGGTAGCGGTTGGACTCGTTTACGGCAAGGGCAAGCGGGTGTGGTGTCGGCACCTGTGCCCGGTGAATGGCGTCTTTGCGCTGCTCGCCAAACTTGCACCGGTACACTACCACGCTGATAAAAGCGCCTGGGAGGATTACAATCGCCAGGTCCGCCAGGGTGAGGCAGTGCGCCACTCTGCTCCGGATTGTGCACCACTGATTCCCCTCAAGCAGCTCGACAGTGCCAGCGACTGCCATATGTGCTCGCGCTGCAGCGGCTACAAGGACGCCATGCGCCTCGAGGCGCGTAAACCCGGCAGCGAGCTGATCACGCCAAGTCGCGATCGCCCCGCCAGTGCCTGGGAGTTTCTGCTCCTGAATTTCGGACTGCTGGGTATCGCCATCGGCGCCTTTCATTGGACGGCCAGCCCCTGGTTCGTCCAGCTCAAACAGCTGAGCGCGGTCTGGCTGGTCAATCATGACTGGCTATGGCCGCTGGAAACCACTGCCCCCTGGTGGTTATTGACCAACTATCCGGCGCAGAACGATGTCTTCAATCTGCTCGACGGCGGCCTATTGATCGCCTACATCCTGGCGACCAGCATGGTCATGGGCACTCTGCTGAGTGGATGTCTGGCCCTGGCCAATCGCGCTCTGGGCACCTGGTCCTGGCAACGTCTGTGGCATCTGGCCTATGCCTTGATACCGCTGGGCGGGCTGGGGGTATTCCTCGGACTCTCCACCACCACGGTGACACTACTGCGCGGTGACGGTCTGCGTATGCTCTGGGCCAACGATGCCCGGGCGGCGCTGCTGATTTCCTGTAGCGCCTGGTGCTTATGGCTGAGCTGGAAGATCCTCGCCCGCTATGCCGGTGGCATGCGTCGCCTGCTCGCCCTGGGCGGAATGGCATTGGCGATCGGCGTGGTGCTGATGGCCTGGTGGCTGATGTTCTGGGGATGGTAAAACCCCTGGGAGGGCAAACAGAGTACCGACATTCCTTGTCTTCATTGCTACGCTGAGAAAGCAATTCAAACAAAACACTGTGGCAAGGGATGACCTATGAGCAACACGTCGACAGATCAGTCGCAACAAACCGCTGAAGAAGGAGCGGTTTCATCACTGTCATTTCGTCTGGGAGCCTGGGGGGCAGCGGTACCACTACTGTTCTTCGTGATCTGGGCAATCAGTACCAGCGTCCTAGGGCTTTCCTCTGAGATCGGCTTGGTGATGGGGGCCCTGTTCGGCATCACCCTGGGACTCTTCTTCTGCACCAGCAAATGGGAAGACTACGCCAAGGGGCTGTTCGAAGGCCTGACCCAACCCGTGGGTGTCGTCGCCATCGTGGCTTGGTTCTATGCCGGCATGTTCGCTCAGGTGCTCCAGGTCGGCGGTCTGGTGGAAGGCCTGGTGTGGCTGGGGGCGATTTCCGACATGACCGGGGGCTGGTTCGTCGCTCTGACCTTCATCCTGGCTGCCATCTTCTCTACCGCCGTAGGTACCGGCTACGGTACGACCGTGGCCTTCTGTACGCTGATGTACCCTGCCGGCGTCGCCGTGGGCAGCGACCCGATAATGCTTTTTGCGGCAATTCTTTCCGGCGCCATCTTCGGCGATAATCTGGCACCGGTATCGGACACCACTATCGTCTCCGCCACCACCCAGGATGCAGACGTGCCCGGGGTGGTGCGCAGTCGTTTCAAGTACTCGATCATGGCCGCCATTCCGGCAGCAATTCTTTATGTGCTGTTTGGCGGCGGTGGCGATACCAGCGCCGCCGACCCCGCCGCGCTTAACGCCATGATGGAGTCCACCGAACCGCTGGGTCTGGTGATGCTGGCGCCCTTCGCACTGGTACTGATCCTGGCACTGTCCGGTCAGCATCTGATTACCTCGCTCACCTGGGGCATTCTGACCTCAATACCCACCATTGCCATCATCGGTACCGGTTCCCTATCCGAGATCATCGCCTTCGATGCAGATTCCGACACCGTGATTACCGGGGCACTAGTCAATGGGGTCCAGGGCTACGTCACCATGTCGATACTGATCCTGCTCATCGTTGCCGGGGCCTATCTCATGAAGCTCGGCGGCACCATGGAGATGATCACCGAGAAATTGATGTCCTGGATCAAGGATTCCGTGAAGCGTGCCGAAACCTCGATCTGGGGCATCGTCGCCCTGCTCAATAGCGCCATCACCATCAATACCGCCGCCGAGATCGCCGCCGCCCCCTTCGTTCGCGAACTCGGCACGCGCTATCACATCCATCGCTATCGGCGTGCCAACATGCTCGACGCGGTAACCTCCGCGCTGGGGTATATCTTCCCCTGGGGCGCACCGGTGCTGCTGGGCTGGTCGACGATCAAGTCGATGCAAGGCACCTACGACTGGCTGCCAGCGGTGGCGCCCACCGAAGTCTTCCCCTTCGTCTTTCAGGGCTGGTTCCTGGCGCTGATCATGCTGTTCGCCGCCCTGACCAGTTGGGGTCTGAAGTTCGAAGATGCTGACGGTAATGAGTTGAAGCATTCACCTGCAAGATGATCCGCATCAAGCAGTGTTGAGAACGCCCGGGTTAGACTGCTAATCAATAACTCGGGGCGTTTGCCAACGCTCATCGCAAGCGCTTTCATGGGGAGCTTTCATGGATCGTCACCAGGATACGTCAGCAACCACCCAGATAAACCCGCAAGAAACAACGCACGCAGCAAAAAGCGCTGCCAGGCAGTTGGTCGGCAATATCGCCGAACTTCAGCGCCAGCAAGGCCAGAACCTGCTGACCAATCTGCAAAGGCGCCAGCAGGACATGATCGAACCCGCGCTCGAGGGCAGGCTGAAGATGCCCGGCCCCGGCGACTGGCTCAGCTATCTGGTGGATGCAGGCGAGCGCAGCGTGTTGTTCTGGAACACCCTGCGAAAGCGCGCCGACAACACCCGGGCCCACGAGCAGGCCGGCTCACCGCCGCTGCTCAAGTTCGATTACGAGGTGTTGCTGGACGGCGCCGATCTCGAGGTTCCGGTCAACTATTCCCTGCTGCGCATTCTGCCCGGCAAGGACCAGCCCATCGACGAGATGCTGGCGCCGGTGATCGTCATCGATCCTCGCGGCGGCCACGGCGCCGGTATCGGCGGCTTCAAGCAGGATTCGGAAATCGGTGAGAGCCTGCGCGCCGGCCATCCCACTTATTTCATCGCTTTCGGTTACTCTCCGGAACCTGGCCAGACCATGACCGATGTGGCAATGGCTCAAATACGCTTTATCGAACTCATTACCGCGCGGCACCCGAAAGCCAGTAAGCCGGTGATCATCGGTAACTGTCAGGCGGGTTGGGCGCTGATGGGGCTTGCCGCCGCCCGTCCGGAGCTGCCGGGGCTGGTCATCGTCAACGGCGCACCGCTGGCCTACTGGGCCGGCGAAAATGGCAGCAATCCGATGCGTTATGCCGGTGGCCTGATGGGCGGCGCCTGGGCCACCCGACTCGCCAGCGACCTCGGTAACGGACGCTTCGACGGTGCCTGGCTGGTCAGCAATTTCGAGAATCTCAATCCCTCCCATACCCTGTGGTCCAAGGGCTACCAGCTTTATGCGAATATCGATACCGAAGCGCCGCGCTTTCTTGACTTCGAGCGCTGGTGGGGTAGCCCCAACCTGTTCAATGCGGAGGAAATCGAAGCCATCGTCGATGATCTGTTCATCGGCAACCGGTTGGCCGGTGCCACGAGCGGCAGTGGTAATCTGCTCGATCTACGCGCCATCAAGACACCGGTGGTGGTGTTCTGTTCCTACGGCGACAACATCACGCCGCCCCAGCAGGCGCTGGACTGGATCGTCGATCTCTACCCGGATGACTTCGCGCTGCAGAGCGCCGGGCGCACCATCGTCTATCTCAAGCATGCCAGTACGGGACACCTGGGCATCTTCGTTTCCGGCAAGGTGGCGCGTCGCGAGCACCGCCAGATGATCAATGCCATCGACGAGATCAAGGCGCTGCCGCCGGGGCTCTACGAGCTGATCATCGACGAGGTTCCCAACGGCGATGCCTGTGAGTATCAAGTGCATTTCGAATCCCGCGGCATTGCGGATATCCGAGCCCTCGACTCGGACGGTCACGACGAGGACCGGGAATTCATCGAAGTCGATCGCGTCTCCGAAATTACCAGTAACCTTTACGGCTGGATGGTACGTCCCTGGCTCAGCCGAGCAATCAATGAGCCCATGGCGGAGGCGCTGCGAAAGACACATCCGTTTCGTCTCAATCGCAGTCTCTGGGGTAGCCAGAACCCATTTCTCTGGTGGCTGCCTGGCGCCGCGGAGCAGGTGCGAGAAACTCGCCATTCCATCGATCCGCAAAACCCGCTGCTGGCCTGGCAGGACTTGGCGTCACGCAATATCGTCAATACGCTGGATACCTGGCGAGATATCCGTGATGCCAGCAATGAGACCAAATTTCATGCGATCTACGGTTACCTGAGCCTGCTTAGCGGTGCAACCAGTTCGCCCACGGAAAAACGCCGCAACGAAAGCGAGGAGCGCGAACGCATCGAGCAGCTCAAAGATGCACTATCGGAAGGCGGCGAGCTGGAAGCCGCTCTGCGGGTGCTGCTGCTGTTCGCCAAGGCGGAGGGCAAGTTGTCCAAGTCAGCCTTGGAGACCGTCGTTCAGGGCTATCGCAAGGCGTCGACGCATCTTCCGGATATCGCGACGATTCGCGAGATCACCCGCCAGCAGAACCTGCTGGTCTTCGCCTATCCCGAGGAAAGCCTGCAACAGCTACCGAATCTGGTACCGGAGGCGGAGGCCCGGCAGCGCATACTCGACACCATTCCCAAGATCGAGCCGGCCTGGTGCGACGGCGAGGGCGAGACCGGAAAGCTGTGGCGTCATCTAAACGAGATTTTCGAACAGCCTTCGAGCCGGTCGTCAAGCCGCCCGAAGAGCCAATCGCCGCGTAGATCGTCGAAAGCCAAATGAACCTCGGCACGAGCCGAGCCGGTCGACTCGACGATCAGCCCGACAGTTTGCATATCATCGGCGACTGGACGCTTGCCTACTACCCCGATCTAAAGGAACAGATCGACGCTTTCAAGACGCAGACCGAGAACGGCAACGGCCTCAATAGAAGCGTCGATTTAAGCGCAATCGAGACCCTGGATACCGCCGGGGCTGCGCTGCTGATCGACCTGCTCGGCGTCCAGCGCATGACGGCGATCCTGCAGGGGTCGTCGGATATACCACCCGCCCGTCGGGCGCTGCTGGACACCATGGTCCGCGCCATGGCAACGCCATTGACGCCGGAAGTCTGCAGAATGTCGCAACCGCTGGTCTTTCTGGCGCAAACCGGTGAGCGAGTCAAAGGTTTCTGGCGACAGCAACGCCTGCTGCTCGGCTTCATCGGTCTGATCCTGAGCACGCTGGTGACGACTCTGTTGCGCCCCAGGCGCTGGCGCATGACTGCGCTGGTCGCACAGATCCATCAGACTGGTCTCAACGCCATTGGCATCGTCGCCCTGCTGACCTTCCTGGTCGGGGCGGTAGTGGCCTTTCTCGGCGCCACGGTGCTGCAGAGCTTCGGCGCAACGATCTATACGGTCAATCTTGTCGCCTTTTCCTTCCTGCGGGAATTCGGCGTGTTGCTGGCGACCATTCTGCTTGCCGGACGCACCACCAGCGCCTTTACCGCCCAGATCGGCTCGATGAAGGCCAACGAGGAGATCGATGCCATTCGCGCCTTCGGGCTAAACCCTGTCGAGCTTCTGGTGCTGCCTCGAGTGCTTGCCATACTGGTGACACTGCCGATCCTGACGTTCGTGGGCATGTTGAGCGGCATCCTTGGCGGGGCACTGGTGTGTCTGCTGGTCCTGGACATTACGGCGCTGCAGTTCTTCACCATCCTGCAGAACGTGGCACCTCACCACTTCATCGTCGGCCTGTCCAAGGCGCCGTTATTTGCCTTTTTCATCGCGGCCATCGGCTGTCTGGAAGGCTTCAAGGTCAGCGGCAGCGCCCAGTCCGTGGGGGAACACACCACCTCTAGCGTGGTGCAGTCGATCTTCATGGTGATTCTGCTGGACGCCATCGCCGCGCTGTTCTTCATGGAGATGGGATGGTGAGCCTCGATAAAGACAAGCCGATGAGCGGCGACCACGTTCTGATCAGGATACGCGACCTGGGGAATCGCTTCGGTGAGCATGTCGTGCATGAACATCTCGATCTGGACGTCTATCGCGGAGAGATCCTTGGTGTGGTAGGGGGCTCCGGCAGCGGCAAGTCGGTATTGCTGCGCAGTATCGTCGGATTGCTGCGCCCGAGTGCCGGCAGCATCGAAGTGTTCGGTGAGGATCTGCAGGGGCTGACGACCGGGCGCCGCTCCCTGCTGGAACGGCGCTTCGGCGTACTGTTTCAGCGCGGCGCGCTGTTCTCTTCCTTGAATCTGCAGGAGAACGTGGCCTTTCCGGTGATCGAGCACCTGGGGCTTGCACGCGCCGAGGCGGAGTTCCTGGCCCGGGTCAAGCTGTCCCTGGTGGGCCTGCCGGCAAATGCCGCCCTGCAATACCCGGCGGAACTCTCCGGGGGGATGATCAAGCGGGCTGCCCTGGCCCGGGCATTGGCCCTGGACCCGGAGGTGCTGTTTCTCGACGAACCCACCGCGGGGCTCGATCCCATCGGCGCGGCGGCCTTCGACCAGCTGCTGTTGACCTTGCGAGACGCCCTGGATCTGAGCGTGTTTCTAGTTACTCATGATCTGGATACCCTGTACAGCACCTGCGATCGGGTCGCCGTGCTATCCCGACGAAAGGTGCTGGCGGCGGATCGTCTGGAAGTGGTCGAAAAAGTGGACGACCCCTGGGTCCGCGACTACTTCCATGGTCCTCGTGCGCGCTTGGCGCGGCAACATCCTGATTCCTCGGAGGTGAGCTGATATGGAACCTCGTGCCCATCATGTGCTGATAGGCCTGTTCACCCTCATTGCTCTTGGCGGCATATTGCTGTTCGCCCTCTGGCTGGGCAAGTCGAGCGTCGAACGCGACTATAGCTACTACGAGATACGCTTCAATCAGGCCGTCAGCGGACTGGCCGTGGGCAATGCGGTGCAATACAACGGCATCCGGGTAGGCAACGTGCTGGATCTGATGTTGAGCCCGGACGACCCCGGCCAGGTGCGGGCGCTGGTGCGCGTCTACAGCGACATCCCGATCAAGGAAGACACCCGGGCCAGCCTGACGCTGGCCAACATCACCGGCAGCATGAGCGTTCAACTCAGTGGCGGCACGCCACAAAGTCCGGATCTTGCCAGTGATCCCGATCAGCCAGCGGTGATCATCGCCGAACCCTCACCCCTTCGCTCATTCCTGGCGGATGGTGAAACCCTGGTCGGCAGCCTCGATCAACTGCTGAACAACGCCAATCGGCTGCTGTCGGCGGATAACGTCGGGCGGGTCGAGCGTATCCTGTCGGATGTGGCGCTAATCACCGCTTCGCTGGCGGCACAGCGCGGTGAGCTTGCTCAGGCGGCGACGCACTTCAACCAGGCCGGCCAGAAGGTCAACGCGCTGCTGGAAAATCAGGCAAGCGTGGCGTTCGACGACGCCCAGCGCGGGATGACGACCCTGGCCCGCACGAGCGCCCGTCTCGAAGCCTTGCTTGCAAACAACGAAGCCTCTCTCGACCAGGGATTGAGCGATTTCGGGCCGGCCATCAACGAGCTGAACAGCGTGCTGGCCAACCTGAACCGCATCACCCGGCGCTTCGAGGAAAACCCCTCCCAGTATCTGTTCAAGGGCGACACCCTGCCGGAGTTTTCACCATGAGCGCGAGCAGCAAGAGCACCCATCGGCGGGCCGCTGCCTGGAAATTTCTTGTCCTGATGATCCTGGCGAGCTCCCTGGCGGCCTGCACCCTGCTTCCCGGAGCGGAGCCGGCGCGAACCTTCATCCTGCCGGTCGGCGCGCAGGCGCCCTCAAGTAATGCACCGCTGGATGCCACGCTGCAGGTTGCAACGCCGCGGGCCAATGCGATCCTGAAGAACCGTCGCATTCTGGTCATGCCGTCATCGAACGAATTGAGTGTCTACAAGGGAGCGCGCTGGAGTACGGATGTGCCTGTTCTGCTGCGCGATCGCCTGATCGAGGCATTTCGCCAGAGTGGCCGTCTGACCGGCGTATTTGCCGGCAGTGCCCCGGTCAGGAGCGACTTCATGCTGCTCAGCGAACTGGATGCCTTTCACAGCGAGTATCAGGCAGACACCCCTTGGGTCGTCATTCGCCTCGACGCCCAGCTGATCGAAGGTGCCAGCCGCCGTTTGCTGGCCAATCGGTATTTCACGGTGCGCATCAAGAGCGAGGGTACGCGCATTGAATCCGTCGTCGATGCTTTTGGCCGGGCGGCGGATGAACTCAGTGAGCAACTACTTGACTGGGGGCTCGCCAATATTGCCGATCATGTTGAAAGCTGATCGATATCAAGCGATGTTCAGGACACAAGTACTAGACTGCCAGTAACGTTTGCCAGCTAATTTTATCGCCCCGCTACTGAGCCCTTTTGAGCGACAGGAACAATGCCATGAAGCATGCGAACAGGAAATCCCTCATCAAGCTATCGATCATTGCCGGCATCGTCCTGGTCCTGGCACTGCTGGCCTGGCAGCTGTACAAGCCCGAGGGGCTGCCCGAAGGCTTCGCCAGCGGCAATGGTCGCATCGAGGCCACGGAGATCGATGTGGCCACCAAGCTCAGCGGTCGCTTGATGGACGTGCTGGTGGACGAGGGGGATTTCGTCGAGCCGGGTCAGGTGATCGCGCGCATGAACACCGACACCCTGGAAGCCGAACTGGCCCAGGCCAGGGCTCAGGCGCGCCAGGCGGAAAACGCGCTGAACACGGCCCGCAGCGTGGTGGCTCAGCGTAAAAGCGAACACGAGACCGCCAAATCCGTGGTCAATCAGCGTCAGGCAGAGCTTGATGCCGCCCAGAAGCGCTATCAGCGCTCCGCCACCCTGGTAGAACGTAATGCGCTTTCGCGTCAGCAGCTCGACGATGATCTGGCGGCCCGCCAGAGCGCCGAGGCCGCCTTGGCGGCCGCCCGCTCCCAGGTGCTGTCCGCGGAGGCGGGCATCGAATCCGCCCGCTCCCAGGTGGTCGAGGCGCAGTCCGCCATCGAAGCCGCTAAAGCCGCCGTTTCCCGTGTCCAGGCGGATATCGACGATAGTGAGCTGAAAGCGGATCGCGTGGCCCGGGTGCAATATCGCATTGCCCAACCGGGTGAGGTGTTGGGCGCCGGCGCCAAGATCCTCAACCTGGTGGATCTGACCGATGTCTACATGACCTTCTTCTTGCCTACTCGTGACGTGGGCCGGGTCGGTATCCATGATTCGGCGCATATCGTGCTCGATGCGATCCCGGATTATGTGGTTCCGGCGCGCATCAGTTTTGTGGCGAGCGTCGCCCAGTTCACCCCCAAGGCCGTGGAAACCGAGAACGAACGGGAAAAACTGATGTTCCGGGTCAAGGCGCGGCTCGACCCGGAGCTTTTGATGAAATACGTGGAGCAGGTCAAGACCGGTTTACCCGGAGTGGCCTATGTAAAACTTGATGATGACGCGCAGTGGCCTGAAGAACTCAAGATCAACGTGAGGCCATAATGGCAGTTCAGGAAAGTGTCGCCAGCCTAAAGCACGTCACCCTGTCGTACGGCAGCGTTCGAAAAGGCAAGGTCAAGGCGCTGGATGATCTGAGTCTCGATATCCCCAGGGGTCAGATGGTGGGATTGATCGGCCCGGACGGGGTCGGCAAGTCGAGTCTGATGGCGCTGGTGTCCGGCGCTCGTCGCCTTCAGCAGGGCAGCGTTTGGGTGCTCGGCGGCGACATGGCGGATGCGGAGCATCGCCGCGTCTACTGCCCGCTGATTGCCTACATGCCCCAGGGCCTGGGCAAGAATCTCTATCCCACCCTGAGCGTGCGAGAAAACCTCGAGTTTTTCGGCCGGCTGTTCGGCCAGGGCAAGGAGGAGCGGGATCGTCGCATCGCGGACCTGACCCGCAGCACCGGGCTTGAAAAATTCACCGAGCGCCCGGCGGGCAAGCTTTCCGGCGGCATGAAGCAAAAGCTCGGGCTGTGCTGTGCCTTGATCCACGATCCGGATCTTCTGATCCTCGACGAGCCTACCACCGGGGTCGATCCCTTGGCGCGCAATCAGTTCTGGGATCTGATCGCGCGCATTCGACGCCAGCGGCCGCAGATGAGTGTGCTGGTGGCTACCGCCTACATGGATGAGGCGGCGCGTTTCGACTGGCTGGTGGCCATGGACGCGGGCCGCATTCTCTCGGTCGGCACGCCAACGGAACTACTCGAGCGCACCGACAGCGAGAATCTCGAGGCCGCCTTCATCGCTCTGTTGCCGGAAGCCAAGCGCGCACAGCATCGCAAGGTGGAGATACCTCCGCGCGAATCCAGTGACGAGATCGCCATCGAGGCCTTTGGGCTGACCAAGCGCTTTGATGATTTCACCGCGGTGGATCACGTGAGCTTTCGTATCGAACGCGGCGAGATTTTCGGCTTTCTTGGCTCCAACGGCTGCGGCAAATCCACCACCATGAAGATGCTGACCGGCCTTCTGCCCTTTAGCGAGGGCGAGGCCTGGCTGTTCGGCCAGCCGGTGGACCCGAGCGACCTGGAGATACGTCAGCGAGTCGGCTACATGTCCCAGGCTTTCTCCCTGTACGGCGAGCTGACGGTGCGTCAGAACCTTGAACTGCATGCGCGCCTTTATCGGATTCCCGAAGAGGAACGTGAACCGCGCATCGAGGAAATGCTCGAACGCTTTTCGCTCGAATCCGTGGTCGACAGCCTTCCCATGAGCTTGCCTCTGGGGGTCCGTCAACGCCTGTCCCTGGCGGTGGCGGTGATTCACAAGCCGGAAATATTGATTCTCGACGAGCCGACCTCCGGGGTCGATCCGGTGGCCAGGGACAACTTCTGGGAACTGCTGATTTACATGTCCCGGGAAGAGCAGGTCACCATCTTCATCTCCACCCACTTCATGAACGAGGCACTGCGCTGCGATCGCATGTCGATGATGCATGCAGGCAAGGTGCTGGACAGCGATACCCCGACGGCGTTGCAGGAAAAGCAGAACGCCCCGACCCTGGAAGCCGCCTTCATCGCCTATCTCGAGCAGGCCAGCGACGATGCGTCTGATGCGGATCCACTCCTGGATACACCTGCCACTGTATCGCAATCGCCTTCGGAGCAGACCTCTCAAACGTCGGAGCCCAAACGCTTCAGCTTCCTGCGTCTTTACAGCTACGCAAGTCGGGAGGCCATGGAGCTGCGCCGGGACCCTGTGCGCGGCATCCTTGCCTTGCTAGGAAGCGTGATACTGATGTTCATCATGGGGTACGGCATCAGCATGGACGTGGAAGACCTGCCCTATGCAGTGCTTGACTACGACCAGACCACCACCAGCCATGAATACGCCTTGAACCTGGCGGGATCGCGCTATTTCATCGAGCAGCCACCGCTTGCCAATATCAATCAGCTCGATGAGCGCATGCGTACCGGCGAGATCAGTCTGGGGGTGGTCATTCCGCCGGGGTTCGGGCGCGATCTCAAGCGAGGCGCCAATCCAGAAGTCGCTTTCTGGGTCGATGGCTCGATGCCCAGCCGCGCGGATACGGTCAAGGGCTACGTTCAGGGCATTCACGTGGACTACCTGAAAAACCTCGCCCGGCACGCACCGGTTGGCGTCAGCCCGATCTCCGCAGAGGTGGCGCTTCGCTACCGCTACAACCCGGACGTGCAGAGCCTGCCCGCCATGGTGCCGGCGGTGATTCCCATGCTGCTGATGATGATTCCGGCGATGCTTACCGCCCTTGGAGTGGTGCGCGAGAAGGAAATGGGCTCGATCACCAACTTCTATGTCACTCCGGTGACCCGAACGGAATTCCTGCTGGGCAAGCAGCTGCCCTATGTCGTGCTGGGCATGGTGAATTTTCTGATCATGGTGGCCCTGGCGGTGTTTGTCTTCGACGTACCGATAAAGGGCAGTTTCCTGACTTTGTGCATCGCCGGACTTTTGTACATATTCTGCGCAACTGGGCTTGGCCTTCTGATGTCCTCGGTGCTCAACAGTCAGATCGCCGCCATCTTCGGCACCATGATCGCTACCCTGATCCCCGCGGTGCAGTTCTCCGGCATGATTCACCCGGTGTCCGCCATGGAAGGAGGTGCTGCTTTCATCGGCAAGATCTATCCGACCGCCCACTTCTTGATCATCAGCCGCGGGGTGTTCGCCAAGGCGCTGGGCATGGCGGATCTCTATCCGTATCTCATTCCCTTGTTGATCATCATTCCTGTGCTGCTGCTACTCAGCATCGCCGGTCTTCGACAGCAGGAAAAATGACATGCGCATCCTCAGCAACATTCTCCAGCTCGGCATCAAGGAGCTACGCAGCCTGAGCCGCGACCCTGCCCTGATGCTATTGATCGTCTACGCCTTCAGCTTCAGCGTCTATTCCAGCGCCACCGCAGTGCCGGAAGCACCCTTCAGAGCCACCATCGGCGTGGTCAACGAGGACCCGTCGCCGCTTTCCTATCGCATTCTCGATGCCTTTCAACTGCCCTACTTTCTGCCGCCCGAACCCATTACCCATGCCCAGATGGACACCGGCATGGACGAAGGGCTGTACACCTTCACCTTGAACATCCCGCCAGATTTCCAGAGGGACCTGCTGGGCGGGCGCAACCCCGCTGTTCAGCTCAACGTCGACGCCACCCAGGTCAGCCAGGCGTTCACCGGTGCCGGGCATATCCAGCAGATCATCAATAGCGAGACCTCCAGTTTTCTGCAGCGCTATGCCGGACAGGATGCGCTGCCGGTGGAGGCCGTGGTGCGCATGAACTACAACCCCAACCTGGATCGCAGCTGGTTCGGTGCCGTCAACTCGGTCATCGATCAGATCACCATGCTCTCGATCATCCTGACCGGCGCGGCGCTGATTCGCGAGCGCGAACACGGCACCATCGAACACCTTCTGGTCATGCCGGTAACCCCGGTGGAGATCATGATAGCCAAGGTGTGGTCCATGGGGCTGGTAGTGCTGCTGGCCTCCGCCTTTGCCCTGCGCTTCGTGGTGCAAACCTGGCTGAACATACCCTTGGCGGGCTCCCTGTGGCTGTTCCTGCTGGGAGCCGCGCTGCACTTGTTCGCCACCACCTCCATGGGCATCTTCTTCGGCACCGTGGCCCGATCGATGCCGCAACTGGGGCTCTTGATCATCCTCGTGCTGATCCCCCTACAGATTCTCTCCGGGGGCATGACGCCGCGGGAAAGCATGCCGGAAGCCATCCAGAACATCATGCTCACAGCGCCCACCACCCATTTCATCGAACTCGCTCAGGCGATACTCTTTAGAGGTGCGGGGTTCGCTATCGTCTGGCCACAACTGTTGGCCCTGGCGGTCATTGGCGGTCTATTCTTTATTATCGCCCTGTCGCGGCTGCGCAAGTCATTGAACTGATACCCTGCTGCCGCAACGCTGGTCGCATCACTCTCAAACGGGTGACAACGCACACGGGCCTTTTCATTCGGCCCATTGACAAGGAGTCAATCACCATGTCTCAGGCATTTCAGGCACATCTCGATCGGCAGCTTCAGGAGCTGCGCGAGGAAGGGCTCTACAAGCAGGAGCGCGAGCTACTCTCGCCTCAACGGGCCAAGGTCAAGGTCGCGAGCGGCGAAGTCATCAATTTCTGCGCCAACAACTACCTGGGCCTGGCGGATGACCCGGACCTGATCGCCGCGGCCAAACGCGGCCTCGACGATCAGGGCTTCGGCATGGCCTCGGTGCGTTTCATCTGCGGTACTCACGCAGAGCATCGTCATCTGGAAAAACGCCTGGCGGAGTTTCTGGGCATGGACGACGCCATCCTCTATTCGTCTTGTTTCGATGCCAACGGTGGGCTGTTCGAGACTCTGTTCGGCGCCGAGGACGCGATCATCTCCGATGCCTTGAATCACGCCTCGATCATCGACGGCGTGCGGCTGTGCAAGGCCAAGCGCTATCGCTACGCCAACAACGACATGACGGAGCTTGAAGCGCGCCTAAAGGAAGCCAGTGATGCCGGCGCGCGCTTCAAGCTGATCGCCACGGACGGCGTGTTCTCCATGGACGGCGTGATCGCCAACCTCAAGGGCATCTGCGATCTTGCCGAGCGCTATGATGCGATGGTGATGATCGATGACTGCCACGCCAGCGGCTTTCTCGGTGACAAGGGTCGCGGTACCCACGAATATCACCAGGTGATGGATCGCGTGGACATCGTCACCACCACCCTGGGCAAGGCCCTCGGCGGCGCCTCCGGGGGCGTCACCGCGGCGCGCGGTGCCATCGCCGAATGGCTGCGCCAGCGCTCCCGGCCCTATCTGTTTTCCAATGCGTTGGCCCCGCCCATCGTGGCCGCCAGCCTTGCGGTACTCGACATGGTCGAACAGGGCGATAAGCTACGCAGCCAGCTGTGGGACAACGTTGCACGCTTTCGCGAAGGCATGAGCCAGGCCGGCTTTACCCTGGCCGGTGCCGATCATCCGATCATACCGGTGATGCTGGGGGATGCACGCCTGGCCAGCGAATTCGCCGATCGGCTGCTCGAGGAAGGCATCTATGTGATCGGCTTTTCCTTTCCCGTGGTGCCCAAGGGGCAGGCGCGCATTCGCACCCAGATGTCCGCGGCTCACACGTCTGAACAAATCGACACCGCCATCGATGCCTTCACCCGCATCGGTCGCGAACTCAAGGTGATTTCATGAAAGCGTTATCGAAACTCAAGCCGGAACCCGGCATCTGGATGACCGATGCGCCGGTGCCGGAAATCGGCCACAACGATGTGCTGATCAAGATTCATCGCACCGCTATCTGCGGCACCGACATGCACATCTATCAGTGGGATGAGTGGTCCCAGAACACCGTGCCGGTGCCGATGATCACCGGCCACGAATATTCCGGCGAGATCGTCGCCCTCGGCGAAGAAGTCCGGGGGTTCGAGGTGGGCGACCGGGTCTCCGGCGAGGGCCACGTCACCTGTGGCCACTGCCGTAACTGTCGCGCCGGACGACGTCATCTGTGCCGCAACAGCGTCGGCGTGGGCGTCAATCGCCCCGGCGCCTTCGCCGAATACATGACGCTGCCCGCCTACAATCTGTTCAAGTTGCCGGACGAGATTTCCGATGAGATGGCGGCGATCTTCGATCCCTTCGGCAACGCGGTGCACACCGCCCTGGCCTTTGATGTGGTGGGCGAGGACGTGCTGATCACTGGTGCCGGTCCCATCGGCATCATGGCCGCCGCGGTGATACGCCATATCGGCGCCCGCCATGTGGTGATCACCGACATCAACGACTACCGCCTGGAACTGGCGGCCAAGATGGGCGCGACGCGCACCGTCAACGTCTCCAGGGAGAGGCTCCAGGACGTGATGGCCGACCTGCACATGCATGAAGGCTTTGACGTGGTGCTGGAAATGTCCGGCGTGCCGGCGGCAGTGGATGAAATGCTCGATGTCATCAACCACGGCGGCAAGATCGCCATGCTCGGCATTCCGCCCAAGGAAATGGCCATCGACTGGACCAAGGTGATCTTCAAGGGCCTGACCATCAAGGGCATCTACGGCCGGGAGATGTTCGAGACCTGGTACAAGATGGCGAGTCTCATTCAGTCCGGGCTCGATCTGAGCCCGATCATCACCCACCGCTTCAGTATCGACGACTTCGAGAAAGGCTTCGAGGTGATGGGAACAGGGAAGTCGGGAAAGGTCGTTCTGGATTGGACGTAATTCGATCTATTGCGCTCGTGACGATCACGCAACCAATATTTTACAACGCTGCAAAAGACCCTCGCTTATGAAATAGCGAGGGTCTTTCTTCAACGCGAGCCAATTTTAGCGTAACGCGGGATTCAGCGTATAAGTGCCGGTCACCGTGGCCTTGTCCAGCACATGATCCTGCAGCGCCTTCTCGGCTTCGATACCGGTGAATTCACCGTTCAGCCCCAGGGATTCCACGTCGAGCGCATAGACCGTGAAATGATAATGGTGCATGCGCTCGTCGTTCCAGGGCGGGCAGGGACCATCGTAGCCGCCGTAGGTGCCTTCCATGTCCGGGTCACCGGCCAGGAAATCGGTGAAGGAATTGATGCCGCGCAGGCCGAGTTCGCTGGGGCCGGGCTCCTTGCCATGGGGCGTGACGCCGTCTGAATCCGCGCCCTCCTCGATAGCACTGGTGTTCACTGGAATATCCACCAATACCCAGTGATAGAAGTTACGCCGCTTGAGATCCGCCGGCAGCATCTTCCCGGACTGATTGGCGTCGCTGGCATCCTCGGGCACGTCCGGGTCCACCACCAGGATGGCATAGCTCTTCGTATTTTCCGGAGCACCTTCCCAGGTGAGAGCAGGGTTGCGGTTCGGCCCGGTGGCCATGGGTTCACCATCGCCCGGCACGCCAAACGCGAACCTTTCGGGAATGGGTTGGCGGTCGTTGATGCCCTGTATGGTCAGCTTCATTGTCACCTCCTGTGTCATTGATCGCATCTGCTTCAGCCTAGCAGGCCGTTGGACTTAACGCTGAGCTACTGCTGACTCGATAACCATTATTTGTGGTCATTGTCTTACGTTTTTTCAAGGCATTGATACTTCCCGAGTCTTATCGGTTAGCCTGAAACGTTGAATAAAACGTACCATGGCGCCTTCGCCGGCAGTGTGTAAAGCTGAAGCTCAATCCGACCTTTTCGCGATCGCCATGACTGACAACAACACTTTAAATCACGCCTCGACTCCCGTAGAACTCGGCTTTTCCATGCCCGCCGAGTTTGCGCCCCACGATGCCTGCTGGATGCTGTGGCCCCAACGCCCCGACAACTGGCGTTACGGTGCCAAGCCGGCCCAAGAGGCCTTCGTCGCGGTGGCCAGCGCCATCGCCGAAAGCGAGACGGTATTTGTCGGCGTCAACGACGACCAGTACGAGAATGCCCGCCATCACTTGCCCGCTCATATCCGCGTGATCGAACTCTCGAGCAACGATGCTTGGATGCGCGATGTCGGGCCCACCTTCCTGACCCATGCGGACGGGCGACTGGCGATGGTGGACTGGGAATTCAATGCCTGGGGCGGTCTCAACGGGGGGCTCTATTTCCCCTGGGACAAGGATCGGCGCATTCGCATGAAGATCGCCGAGATGTTGGGAATCGAGCGCTTCATCTTGCCGTTGGTACTCGAGGGTGGAGCGATCCATGTGGATGGCGAAGGCACCCTGATCACCACTGAGGAGTGCCTGCTCAACCCCAATCGCAATCCGGAATGGAACAAGGCGGACATGGAACGCGTGCTGAGAGGCTTTCTCGGCGTGAGCACGATCATCTGGCTACCCCGGGGCTGTCATCAGGATGAGACCGATGGCCACGTCGACAACCTGTGCTGCTTCGTCGCCCCGGGAGAAGTGGCACTGACCTGGACCGACGACGAGAACGACCCGCAGCATGTTATTTCCCGTGAAGCGCGGGAAATCCTGGAAAATGTCACGGACGCCCAGGGACGCCGCCTAAAGGTTCATTTATTGCCCCAGCCGGGGCCACTGACCATCGCCGACACGGAAGCCAGCGGCGTCGATCGTCTGAGCGGCTCAAAGCCCCGTCAGCCCGGCGATCGCATGGCCGGCTCCTATGTCAATTTCTATATTGGCAACTCGGTCGTCGTCATGCCGCTGCTCGATCCTGCTCATGACAATGAAGCCAAGACCATCCTCGAAGCTCTCTTCCC
Organism: Halomonas sp. GXIMD04776; assembly: GCF_049808615.1. Taxonomy (NCBI): domain Bacteria; kingdom Pseudomonadati; phylum Pseudomonadota; class Gammaproteobacteria; order Oceanospirillales; family Halomonadaceae; genus Halomonas; species Halomonas sp. GXIMD04776. The sequence continues at coordinate 276,832 of NZ_JBNCAN010000001.1, forward strand.
GGACAGGCATGTCATTGGCGTGCAGGCTCGCGAGATTCTACTGGGAGGAGGCAATGTCCACTGCATTACCCAACAGCAGCCCAAATGTTGAGCCTACAGGAGGCGTCACCGCCCCTCCCAAGCGTACCTCGATGGCCTTATCGGTATCACGTAGATAATGCTTGATTCTCTGTTCATGGCTTCTGATTCCAAGCCTTCTCCGGTATGTCCACCACTGTGCCAGTAACTACGATACCGCCTCGGCTCGGTATCTCGACTTCTAGCAGACTTGGTCGCCCCATCGTCACACCTTGGTGGATCGTTAGCTTTGCAGGTACCTTGATCAGTCCCGCCTCACGTAAATAACCGCCCAACGCCGCCGCTGCCGCGCCGGTGGCCGGATCTTCCACCACGCCACCTACCGGGAAAGGATTACGCGCATGGAACCGCGACTCCGATTCGCGCCAGACGAGCTGCAGTGTAGTCAGGTTCTCCCGCAGCATCAGCGCTTTGAGCGCTTCGAAGTCATAATCCAGTCGTTCGAGCCTCGTCTTCGATGCCACCGCCAGCACCAGATGCCAGGCCCCGCCATAAGCCTTGGCCGGCGGCAGCTCCGCATTCAGCTCCGTGAAATGCCAGCCGAGAATCGCCAGTGCTTCCTCGACCAGGGCCGGCATGGCTGATTGGTAGTCTGGCGCCACCGACGTCAATGACGCCTGCCAGCCACCGTCCACCTGACGAACCGTCACAGGCACCTTGCCCACGGCGGTATTCAACTCATAGGTGCCCTCCCCGCTCAGGCGTCCTAATACCACACCGCTGGCCACGGTGGCATGACCACAGAAGCTCACCTCGGCCCGAGGACTGTAGTAACGCACGGTACGACTTTTGCCGTGAAGCGGCGCGATGAAAGCCGTCTCGGAATAGCCAACCTCTGCAGCAATACGCTGCATGGTAGCGGCGTCGGGTAGCGCCTCACCCACCCAGACGCCGGCAGGATTGCCGCCCCGGGGGTCACGGGTGAAAGCGGAAAGTCGATAGAGGGTGCCAGTCATGAGCATTCTCCTGATCGGTGAGCCATGACTCGCATTCTGGCCTTAGCAAGTGTAATAACAACATATCGATTCTCAGCCTCAGGCTTAACTGGAGTAAGCCATGCCTTCGCGACTCCCATTGGCTACTCTGCGCGCCTTCGAGGCGGCGGCACGCTTGAGCAGCTTCAGCGCCGCCGCCAATGAATTACACGTCACGGCCGCTGCTGTCAGTCACCGCATCAAGGCCCTCGAGGAAGGCATCGGCGTACGACTGTTCGAACGGAAGCCGCGAGGCGTCGCCTTGACCGAGGCCGGCGCCCGCTATCGGGACCGCATCGCCGAAGCCTTCATTCTCATCGAGCAGGCGACCAGCGAGATCGGCCAGCCCAGCATGGAGGGCTCGCTGCGAGTGTCGGCACCCCACGCCTTTCTGCAGCACACCTTACTGCCACGGATAGGCGAGCTGCTGCACCGACATCCAGGGCTGAAACTGACACTGGAGGGGGACAACCGGCTCGCCAACCTTCACGAAGACGAGGCCGATATCGCCATCCGCTTCGGCGCTGGCCATTATCCTGGCCTACAGGCCGACCATCTGATGGATGACGCCATTACCGTGCTGGGCCCGGCAAATGGAGGACCAAGAGGGTCGATGAATAGCAACTGGCAAAGCGCCTGCTTCATCGAAGACAGCAGCACCGTCATAAGCGAACCTTGGAGCCAGTGGGGCCCGTGGTGGCGTGAAGCTGGCTTGCATGCTCCCGAGGAGTTAAGACGCCTGACAGTCTCCGACAGCGGCCTGGCGCTCGCCGCCTGCGCTCAAGGGCTGGGACTATGTCTTGCACGCTTATCGGTAGCCCGGGATCTGATTCGCCAAGGCGCAGTCACCCCGCAGCGACCTTGGCGACGCACGGAGTTCAGCCACTATCTGGTCACACTGCCGGGTTCGGCGGATACGCCGCCAATCCCGTTGATGATGCGGTTGGAGACCTTCTCCAAAAGCTCATAAGGCAGGTGCGCCCAACGGGCGGTCATGAAGTCGATGGTTTCCACGGCGCGCAGCGCAATGACCCATTCGTAGTGGCGGCCATCGCCGACCACGTCCACGGACTTCACCGGCAGGAACACAGCGAAGGCTTGGCTGGTCTTGTGGTATCAGTCGGCGCTGTGTGGCTCTTCGATGAAGATGCCCTCGCCTTCTTTAAACTGTTGAAGACGCAAAGAGTCAACTACACTCCAGCCGAATGGACTGGATATCACCTACAGGAAAAACGCGGGTCGCCCTGGGCGGCGTATCTTCGCCTGATCAGCAAAAGGAGCTTGCCGTGATCGCCACTGCCGAACGATCCTATCGAAGCGGGTTGCATCCGCTTCATGGGGTATTGCTTGCCGGAACCCTGCCGCTCTTTCTTGGCGCCGCGTTGAGCGACTATGCCTACTCATCGACTTATTACATACAGTGGACCCACTTCGCGTCCTGGCTGATTGTCGGCGGTCTCGTGTTCAACGGCCTCGCGCTGCTATGTGCATTGATTGGCCTGTTTCGGGCCGATGGCCGTCGTCGGCTTTCCCTCGTTTACTTCGTTCTTCTGTTGGCCACCTGGATACTCGGCTTCATCAATGCGCTGGTTCATACCCGGGATGCCTGGGGCGTGATGCCTACGGGTTTCGTGCTTTCGATCATCGTTACCGTGCTGGCTTGCGTGGCGACCTGGCTCGGTTTCTCCCGTCTCAGCGCTGGAGGTAAAGCATGAAATTTTCCAGCATTCGCTACGCCGCTCCGCTTTCGACATCCCTGATTTCGATATTCCTGATTGCCGGGACAGCCAGCGCTGCCGAAGTGGAACGACCCTACGGCGCCAACCCGACACTGCCCGAGCCGCAGCGCGGGCTGTTGCCCAGCATGACGATCCCCAAGCCGGCGCCATGGGGCGACCAGAAACCCACGGTGCCCGATGGCTATTCGATCACGGCCATCGCCACCGATCTCAAGGTACCGCGCCAGACACTGGTGCTGCCCAACGGCGATATCCTGGTGGCAGAAGGTAAAGGCGGTGGCGACGCCCCCAAACCGAGACCGAAGGATTTCATTGCCGGTGTCATCATGTCCCAAGGGACCACCTCGGTCGAGAGTGGTGACCGATTGACGCTGCTGCGCGACGGCAACGATGACGGCACCTATGAGGACCAGACGGTTTTCGCCGAAAACCTCAACGCGCCCTACGGGCTTGCCCTGGTCGATAATGATCTTTTCGTGGCCAACCAGGATGCGCTGGTGCGATTCGATTACGAGGAAGGCCAGACCCAGGCCAGCGGCCCGCCCGAGGTAGTGACGCTGCTACCATCCGAGATCAATCACCACTGGACCAAGGCGCTCACCGCCAGCGCGGACGGACAATTTCTCTACGTCGGCATCGGCTCCAACAGCAACATCACCGAGCGCGGCATGGCGGCGGAAGTCGACCGGGCCGAAATATGGCAGATCGATGCCGAGACCGGCGCGCACAAGCCTTATGCCACCGGCCTGCGTAACCCCACGGCGCTGACCATTCAGCCGGATACGGATCAGCTATGGGCGGTAGTGAACGAACGCGACGAATTCGGGCCCAACCTGGTGCCCGACTACCTCACTTCCGTGCAGGAAGGCGGCTTCTATGGCTGGCCCTATAGTTACTGGGGGCAGAACGTCGATTCGCGAGTGCGCCCGCAGAAACCCGAAAAGGTGGAATCGGCAATTTCGCCCGATTACAGCCTCGGCTCACACCGGGCGCCGCTCGGCCTCGACTTTTCCACGCCCGCCGTGGGCGATAAATTCGCGGAAGGGGTATTCATCGGCGAGCACGGCAGTTGGAACCGCTCGGACCCCGTTGGCTACAAGGTGGTCTTCGTGCCTTTCAGCAACGGCCAACCTGACGGCGACCCCATCGACTTCGTAACGGGCTTTCTCACAAGCGACAGCAAGACGCGCGGTCGACCGGTCGGCGTAACCGTTGCCCCGGACGGCGCCGTGATTATTGCCGACGACCTTTCCAATACCGTCTGGCGAGTGACGCGGGAGGGGGGTTAGGGAGATCTAGAACCGTGCCATGCTGATAAACGGTGCATACGCAGAAGGCAGCGGCGCGCTTTAGCGCGTCCGCTGGCCTGATTTGTTAGCAGAGATGTCCGTCAGGCCCCCGGAGACATATTTGTGCAGGACGCTGGAGACCAGAGACTGGTACGGAAGCCCCTCCTCCAGAGCCAGGCGCTCAAGTGCCTCCAAATCCCGGCTAGAGATACGGATATTAATCCGTTTGTCTTTCTTGACTGTTTCTTCCGCTGCCTTGGTAACATATTCCCGGCGATCAGGGTCCAGATCTGACTCAAACTCTCCAGACTCATAAGCCTCAAGCAACTCTTGTTCTTCAGGATTTAATTTGGTGTTGGCCATACTGCCCCCTAGAAATTTCTTGGTGGCCTTGCGGCTGGGGATAATCGTCTTGAGAAAGAATTCCTTGTCACTCTCAATGTACGGTACCAACCAGGCGTAATCATCAATCCGAACCACAAACAGGCGCTGGTTTGGATACTTGTCCTTGTTGGGGTGAGGTCCATCATCAAGTAAACCACCAGATTGGAGGGCGAACAGAACGTCTTCAAAGGAGACTCCGCGCTCGCTCATCAACTGCTGGTTCTTTTCAGCATTCCAGTTAATGTGCTTCATGGAACGAGTCTAGCAGAGTGTGTGCCTATTGGCATCTTGCTAACGCTGAGATAAGCAGCGGCCCGACATGGACGTCCGGTGTAAGCCTCAGGCCGGAATGGAGTTCCCCCAATAAAATGGACACGCTCCATCAGCTAATCTCTTCGAACTCTAACGGAGTCCGATAGCCCAGGCCACTGGAGTTCCCCCAATAAAATGGACACGCTCCATCAGCTAATCTCTTCGAACTCTAACGGAGTCCGATAGCCCAGGCCACTGTGCAGCCGTTGGCTGTTATAAAAGCCCTCAATATAGTCTTTTATGTGTTTCCGTAATTGCCGCATCGTCACGAAACTGGTGGCATGCAGCAATTCTCCCTTCAGCGTCTTGAAG